>PNNU01000281.1 GCA_013824385.1 Anaerolinea sp. | reverse complement strand
GAATAGAAGAGTGAACAATAGCATATTTGTTTTAAGGAAGTCGTTGAAAAAATATCCTAATAGAAATTGTCCAAAACTCCAGACGGAAAAATACACCAAAGGCCATGGCCAAATTATTGCCATAAGACGAGTAAATCCATTCATTTTTCTGGTAGAGATTGGTTTATGAATGGAATTCGCAGCAATGCCGCTAATTATTCCAATGATTGGTGGAAAGAAACCCCCGCCAAAAAGCAGTAATAAAATTGACAGCATTAGCGTAATCCAACCGCTGCCTTTTCGATTAATAAAAAAGCCAGACCAGATGCTTAAAAGAAAACCCAACACGATTGTAATGATGCCCATGATCATAAAGTTGGATATTATAGACATGGCGGGCTCGCATCCGTTCCATTTGGCCGCCGCATCACAAGGAGCTCCCATGGAAGCAAACATTAAACTGGAAGATTCGGCATTCTTTTGAAGGACTTCGAAAATGCCATGCTCCATACCAGCCAAGCCGGCTATAATTCCTGAAACTGAAGAAACAATTTTTATTGCTTTTCTCATTTTTCCTCTTTAACAAGTGTTTACAATAGGTTTGAAAACATGCATAATATGCAAGGTTAATAATAGATTTTAGAACAAAAATGGCTATGACTTTTGGTGTTTACAATGTGATATTTGATGCATTTGCGGGAATAATTATGGATGGCATGAAAGAATCAGAACCTATCAGTGTCTGCGTGACCGTCCTTACGCAGATGTTCCTCTATCTTAAATCCAAGAACATCGATTCGGATGAGTTTTTACGTTCCATTGGGGTTGAACCCGTGTCGGTCAAGTCGCCTGACAGCCGCATTCCCATTGATAAATACTTGTATATACAGGAATCCGCAGCAGAATATATCCATGACCCCTGTTTTGGACTACACATGGGTGAGTACACCGAAGCGGGCAGTTGGTCCATTTTGGGATATCTGATGATGAACTGCGCCACCCTTGGTGAAGCCATGGATAAATCAGGGCGCTACTCGCGCATCATCGGGAACTTGATAGAGGGCACCGCTCATTTGCGCTTTACCAAGCTCAAACTGGTGTTCAACACTCCTCCGCATGCACCCAAGATGTCGCGTCACTGCTTTGAATCAACATTCTCTAGTATTGTGCGCATGGTGCGCAACCTGACCGGTAAACCCCTCAATCCATCCGAGGTGACCTTTATCTATCCCAAACCTGATTCTGTCAGCGAATACGAGCGGGTTTTCTGCTGCCCAGTCTTGTTTGGCCAGAAAGAGAATTCCATGACTGTGGAGTTGTCTCTGGGCAAGACGCCCATTCTGATGGCCAACCCAGACCTGTTGGCTTATTTCGAAGCATTCGCCCAAGATTTCTTGGTCAATATGGATCATAAAAAAGAATTTACCAGAGGAGTCACCAAAATCATCCTCGCCCACCTGGATGATGAATCGCTTACCATCCAAAAGGTAGCCCGCGAAATGGCGCTCAGCGTGCGCACCTTGCAGAAACGCCTGGAAGATGAAGAAGTGGTTTTCAGCGACCTGCTGAAAGATATCCGCGAGAGGTTGGCAAAGAAATACCTGCGCGAAGATTACACCGTGGAGCAGATTACCTATTTGTTGGGATTTTCAGAACCGAGTGTTTTCCGTAAGGCCTTCAAGAAGTGGTCAGGGGTAACGCCGCGTGAATACCGCGAGCAGGGATATTCTTTAGCGAATTGACATCTGTTATCAGATACCTTATTTTGATATTTCTTTTGGAAGTGTAAAATAAAAGCTTGCTCCCTGTTCAAGCTCGCTTTCAGCCCAAATTTCTCCCCCATGCCGATGAATTATTCGTGCCACAATTGCTAGTCCAATTCCCGTCCCTTCGAATTGGTCAGTTGTATGCAGACGCTGAAACGGATTAAATAATCGATCAGCGTTTTTCATATCAAACCCGGCTCCGTTATCCTTCACAAAATAAACAGATTGTATATTTTGAATTACCTGGCCAAAACTGATTTCTGCGGTAGATTTGTTGCGAGTAAACTTCCATGCATTTTGAAGCAGATTGATCAATGTGGTTCTTAACAAAACAGGGTCAGCATCAGCCATAACATCAGGGGCAATATTCCAAATAACCTCTCTTGAAGGTTCTGAGTTTTGCAGGTCCTCCGCAATATCGTCCGCCAGATCGCTCATATTTACTGTAACGCGGGTTATTGGGCTTCGATTTGTCCTTGAGATTTCTAATAAACCATTCACCAGTGAGGTCAGATAGAGCGATGATTGTTGTATTTTTGTTAAATAGTCTTTTGCTATATCATCAAGCACCGAACTGTACTCTTCAAGAAGGATGCTGCTGTATCCATTCAAAGACCGTAAAGGAGAACGCAGATCATGAGAAATGGAGTACGAAAAGGATTCAAGTTCCTGGATGGCTGTTTGCAACTCATTGGTACGCAAGGCAACACGTTGTTCAAGGGTTGTGTTTAATTGACGGATTGCCTCTTCATTGCGTTTTCGAATCGTATTGTCTCTTGCAATTGCGACATAATATCTGATTTTGTCAAATTTCACAGGAGAGAACGCAATTTCCACAGAAATGGAAGCACCATCCTTGCGTATTAATTTAGAGTCGATAACATATCGCTCATTTTTTGTAGGCCAATTGTCGCCGGAAATTACTTTTTTTATCTCTTCAGAAGGGGAAACAAAATTATTAAATGGTTGATCTTTAATTTCTTCTTTCGTGAATCCTAATTGATTAGAAGTGGAAATTGTGACATCTTCGATCATGCCTGAAGGAAGTTTGATTAGAAAGAAGTAATCAGTACTTTGATCGAGTAATGCGCGAAATCGCTCTAATTCAGAAAGTTTCTTTTGAAGTTCGGGATAATAACTCTTTTGGATGGATTTTTCTCCCAACCCAATAATTTTGTCTCGTAATTCCTGGCGATCTTCCTGATTAAAGGGCTGCTGCATAAATTCCCTCGATGTCCTTTTGAGTGACAGAACGCGGATTTGTCGCCATACACGGATCTTTGATTGCGTTTGACGCTAATTCTGGGATATTTCCCATTTGAACACCAATTTGTCCCAATGTTTTGTTAATTTCTGCTGATTTTCGCAGATTAACCAATCCTTCTACAAATGATTGTTTATTGGGTTCCAATTGCATGGCAATTGCAATGTCGTTATATCGGTCAGGTTCGGTAGAATAATTGAAATTTACGACATGTTCCAATAACAGAGCATTGCATTCTCCATGAGGTAAATCCAGCAACCCTCCCAAACTGTGTGCCATGGCATGTACAGCGCCAAGGCTGGCATTGGAAAACGCCAGCCCTGCATGCAGGCTGGCGAGCATCATCTGGCTTCTGGCTTCGATATCATTGGAATATTGGATGGCTTTGAGTAAGTTAGCTTTCACCAGGCGAACGGCTTGCAACGCATGCAGGTCAGTGATGGGAGAATGAGCATTGGATACATAGGCTTCAACAGCATGTGTTAAAGCATCCATTCCTGTGCAGGCTGTGAGATAAGGGTCCATGGTACAGGTAATTTCGGGGTCAATCAATGCAGCATCAGGTACAACCGTTTTACTGATAATTGCGATTTTTACTTTCCGCATTGTGTCATTGATAATCGCAAATTGCGAAACATCTGCTGATGTACCTGAAGTTGATGGGATACAAATCAATGGTGGAGCGGGAACAGGAACTTCATCAACTCCTTCAAAAGTTAAAATGTGATGATTGTTT
Source organism: Anaerolinea sp. (assembly GCA_013824385.1). The sequence continues at coordinate 1,255 of PNNU01000281.1, read as the reverse complement.
GAACTGACAATCCCTATTCCTTTGGCGCAGTCCATTGGGCTGCCGCCGCCAATGGCAATGATTAGATCGCAATTATTCTTCAGGTAAAAGGCAGCACCGGACATAACCTCTTCATCATGAGGGTTGGGTGACACATTGTCAAATAGAAAGCAATCAAGATCTGCTGATTGAAGACCATGAATCAGTGGGTCCACCCATCCTGCTTTAATAATTCCGGGATCTGTGACTATCAACACGCGATGTGCACTAAAATTTTTTGCGTAGCGTGCGACTTGATTGCGAGCACCGCATCCAAAGATGAATTCTGGAGAAACAAACTTACGCAATTCAAGAACTGGCGAATTTTGAGTCATTTCTATCTCCATACTCTAAATTTGCGATAAGCTACCCATAAAACAAGATAGATTTCCAGATATCAATGTCAATGAATTTGCCTTTTCATTTTGCGATGGAGAAGGTTATATTATTTGTATTGTAGCATTTTCAGTACCATACGGCATCGAATTTTATGATGAATTAATACTGAAAATGTATGTTTTTCAGTTTTGGCCAATAATGCTTTCTTACCCTCTTTTGCCCGGCACCTGCTCCCACTTTACGCGGGAGCAGAGCGGGGTTCGGAGGAGAAGATATTTACCTTGCTTTGTTTATTACGTAATCCACCATCAACGCGGGGATGTTGACACCGGTAGTGGTGATGCTGTTACGGAATTCCATGGTGTGGTTGACTTCATTTACCGACATCCCCGAGGGGGATTCAAACAAGTCAATAGCAAGCAGCCCGCCGCCCATAGCATGGGCGGTACGACAGCACAGGTCCTTGATTTCATCGGTGAGTGGACAGTTGGTAGCCACTCCACCGCGGGCGGTATTGGTGATCCAGTTTGGGGAGGTGCGGTAGATGGCGGCGATAGGTTCTTCACCCACCACGAAGGCGCGGATGTCGCGTCCAGGTTTATTGATGTATTCCTGAATGTAGAAGATGGAGTGGTTTACCCCGCCTAATACAGCTTTGTGTTCAATAATGGCTTCGGCGCTGGCCCGGTTTTCCACTTTGGCCAGTAGACGGCCCCACGAACCAACCACCGGTTTTAGAACGCAGGGGTAACCCATGGCATCGCAGGCAGCCAGCGCGGATTCTTCCGAAAAAGCCATCAACACTCGCGGGGTGGGGATACCGTCATTTACCAGCAGTTGGCTGGTGACATATTTGTCGCCACAGCGCTCGGCCACCAGCGGATCGTTGACCACCGGC
>PNNU01000280.1 GCA_013824385.1 Anaerolinea sp. | reverse complement strand
CTACCATTTCCGTTGGAATTTGCATCAGGCTGCCAGCGGGGGCAATCAGATATTAATAACTTGATAAATTCTATTCCTGGATTGGATTGTAAATTTGTGTTTAAAGGGAAAGTCAGAGTTCAACCTCGATAAGGCAAAGGAAGGTGACCAAGATTGTTACAAATCTCCTGCATCTCACGAGTAAATTGGTCAGTTAATATATAATCATCTTGGAATGAATAATAAAAAACGCATTTTTCAATTAATAAAATACATCAGTGGCGTGATTCTTTTGGGGATCATTTACCATTTGGCGGCGAGATTAGGTTTATTGATGGCGAACGTCCAGCCAAATACCTCCCCAGTCTGGCCGCCAACCGGAATTGCTATTGCGGCTTTGTTGCTGTTTGGAAAAAAATACTGGCTGGGTATAACCCTGGGAGTTATCTTTGGGTACCTTTTCAACAACAACGCATTATATGTTTCCATCGGGCTTGCAGTTGGAAACACGCTTGAAGCGCTTGTTGCAGCATTCTTACTAAAAAAAATAATTGGATTTCGCAACTCATTAGACCGTGTTCAAGATGTAATCGGTCTTGGGGTATTTGGCGCTCTGGCAACGACAATTTCGGCTACCGTAGGAGTGATCACGCTGCTGTTGGTGGGGAGCGATATCTTGCCATATGTGTGGACGATTTGGTTCACCTGGTGGATTGGCGATTTTATGGGAGCATTGGTCCTCACACCTTTACTTCTCGTCTGGTTTACGCTCTGGCCAATTCGGTGGACCTCTAAAAAGAAAATCGAAGGAATTATAGTACTTGGATTGCTTCTCTTTGTAACAGGCTACGTGTTTGCCAATCAAACCCTCGGCCGGGTGACACATGAGGCAATGATCTATGTCATCTTCCCGTTTGTTATTTACGTGGCATTAAGATTCACCCAGATTGGTGCAGTAAACTCAGTCGCGTTAGTTTCTGGAATTGCGATTTATGGAACTGCCATTGGGGCTGGACCATTGGTGCGAAATTCCATAAATTGACCTGCCCCCCAAAAACTGATCCAAACTGAAAGTTAGAAAGATCAGTAAAATTAATCAATATGGGAGACAGGATCATGCCAAAGAAATACTACAAAGCTGAGGAAATAATCAATATACTTCGACAAATAGAGATACTTGTCAGTCAGGGACAAACGGCGCAAATGGCTGTCAGAGGAATTGGAATCAGCGAACAAACCTACTACCGCTGGCGAAAAGAATATGGGGGGATGCGCACAGATCAAGCGCAACGGCTCAAAGAATTAGAACAAGAAAACAGCAGATTGAAAAGAATTGTTGCGGACCTGAGTCTGGACAATATGATCATTAAGGAAGCCCTCAAAGTAAAATAACCAGCCCGGCCAGACGGCGTCAGATAGTGGGAGAGATCAGATTGGTATTGGATATCTCTGAACGTCGAACTTGCCGGGCTATCCAACAACCTAGATCCACACAAAGGTATCAACCTCTGAAACGGAATGATGAAGACCCTCTAACCCATAGGATAACCACTTTGGCTGCAAAATATGGTCGCTATGGTTATCGGAGAATAACAGCCATGTTGCAGCACGAAGGTTGGCAGGTCAATCACAAACGGGTTGAACGGATATGGAGATCAGAAGGACTAAAAGTACCTCAAAGACAACCTAAACGAGGTCATTTGTGGCTAAATGACGGATCTTGTGTCCGTTTACGAGCAGCACATCCCAATCATGTCTGGAGTTATGATTTTGTGATGGATAAAACCCATGATGGACGACCATTTCGGACACTGAACATTATTGATGAATACACAAGAGAAAGCTTGGCCATAAAAGTCAGACGAAACCTTAAGTCGGAGGATGTCCTGGAATGCTTGACTGAGTTGTTTTGTACGAAAGGGATACCTGACCACATACGATCTGATAACGGTTCAGAATTTACAGCCAAGCATGTACGTAAATGGCTGCATGAATTAGGAGTAAAAACATTATTTATTGAACCAGGAAGTCCCTGGGAAAATGGATATATTGAGAGTTTCAATGGAAAACTCAGGGATGAGTTGCTCAACCGTGAAATCTTTTATACTTTGGAGGAGGCGAAAATATTGATGGAAATATGGCGAAAAGAGTACAATCAAGTCAGACCACATAGTTCATTGGGTTACAAACCACCAGCACCTGAAGCAATACAAACAGTCTCACTCTCTACTCCACTATTTGGTCAATTGTCTGTGGGACTAACTTAACACCTGGTACTAAGATCGGGGGCAGGTCAATACCACCCGAACCGACTGTGGGATCGTAGATGGTCATTCCTTCCTGAGGTTCGATGATATTGACCAGCAGGCGCACCACCCGATTGGGAGTATAGAATTCACCACCTTTCTTTCCAGCACTATCGGCGAAATCCTTGATCAAGAACTCGTAAGCAGCGCCTAGGAGGTCGGGGAACTCAAAATCATCGTTGGTCAGACGCTGCTGGTCAAAATGATGGATCAAATCCACCAGTTGGCGATCCGAAAGTCGTGTCTTCCCCTTGGGTGCATTGAAATCGATGTGCTTGAGAACTCCGGTTAATTCTGGATTTGAGTCTTCTAGGGCGGCTAACGCCTTATTGAGCTGATTGCCAACATCTTCTTTTAGGTTGACAACATAAATGATTTTGTCGTCGGGAGTTTCGTGCACTCCTGGGCGCCATCGGGCACGCTTGGGAACGAAGAATGTTTCACCGTAAAGGTTGGTGTCTTCAATCAGATCTGCAGCTTCTTTGTGGGGAAAGCCCGCAGTGATCCATTTTTGATATTCCGATTCCTGCTGTACTTGAAACTGATCGGAGAGGCGTTTGAGGAAAAGCATCCCGAATATATATTCCTTGTATTCGGATGCGTCCATTTTTCCGCGGAGGATATCTGCGGCTTTGAAGAGATGGGTTTCGAGTTGTGAGAGAGTCAATGATGGCATGAAGATTCCTGGTTATCCTAAAAAATCCGTAGTACTATGCTCTTTTTGCTGAATCCATTTAAGGATCGTTTCCCGGCGAAAACGCCAGTGCTTTCCCACCTTGAAACCGGGTAACACTTTGTCCTGGGCGAGTTTGTAGATAGTCGACTGTGGAATGCGCAAGTATGCTGAAACTTCTTCTGCAGTCCAGAACTCATCCATCTCAGCCATTGCAACTCCCTCCCAGAAATTGTTATTTATTACAGTTGTTCCAATGATTATAGCAAAAGAGAGAAAATCAGATACTCAAAATCTGTTTAAAGCTTTCGAGGGTAAGTAAATTCAAGTTAAAACTCGGCTCAACAAATGGCCGTACATCATCCACGATCCCTGACCAGTTCAGGGCTTTCAACCTTTGCCAAACCTGTTGTTTCCAATTCTGTTCGGTTAAGAGTCCACCATTCCAATTTGTCTGAGCCAGGGCATTGTTTAAGAGAATCAAATTCGGTTCTGGCCAGGTTGGATCACTCAGATACCAGAGCAAATCATAAATATCGCGTCCCTTTGTGTAGGAACGCTGCATGATCGCATGGAGTTTGCCAGAAAGCAGAGAAGCTTTATCGTGATGATGAAGTTGGAGGACAACAAAACGTCTGGTAACTGTTGTGGCTAACCCTGCTCCTTTTGGAGGATTGGTATCGACCTCGATCTTTACTGCAAGGACCTCGCTTTGCATAGGAGACAAACCCATTTCATAAAGTAAGCCTGGAAAGCGAATAAAAGCGCTATTTACTGTTTTTTGAGCGTTTAGCTTAACTTCAATTTGATACCCTTCTGGAGATAGGTCAGAGCGAATTGCTTTCAAGTAACCCGTAAAATCATAGCTCTGGCGATCTCCTTCAAGGGCAAAATCGAGGTCCTCGGAGTAGCGTCCATGTGAAAATAAGAATCGAAGGGCAGTTCCACCATGGAAAGCCAAGGGAATCATAGCGCCTGATTTCTGCAAGGATTCTAAAATCCGTGCTTGTAAGTATTCTCGCACCAGGTTTCTTCCTTCCAGTGATGTGGTTGTTTGCTTTACCAGGTTTGCCAAATACTCTTTCATAGATCCTCGTATCCCTCAGATTCTCCAAACATTAATTGGAGAATATTTATGACAGCGTTTTGTAGTTTTGGAGTATTGAATTTTTCCGATTGTTTTTTGAGAAGGTCTTTATCAAGTTTTTCTGTGTTCTGTAAACGCAATTCTTTTAGGTAAGCAATCGAATCTCCACCAGGTTGCAAGTAGATCAAATCCAAGAGCGCTTTTACTGGTGTAGCAACTAAAGCACTTTGCCCACCTAATTCAGTCATTTGGTAACCAAACAACAATTCTGTTTTGATATGGCGAAATTCATAAGTTCCCAACGGCGTTTCCAATCGTTCCGGGCGACCAGTCGACACACTGGTTGTGATATTCACAACCTCTGGGATTATGCCGTAAAACGATAATGCGGATTGGAGACTGACATAGGATGCTTTCTGCAGGTGATTAGCCACCAGGAAAGGATGGGGTTGTCTTTTTTGATATGGTGGTGCAACTGAATAAAGGCCCCTGCGAATTCGGTAGATTTTGCCGGCTTTTACCCACCGCGAAAGTTGAATGCGGATCAGCTTTGAGTCAACATTTCCAGCTAGAAGAAGGGATGACTCAAAGATTGGGTCGTCTTCGACAAGTTTTAAAAGCAAATCAAATTCCATTGCATTATATTAGCTTAATTGATAACTTAATGCAATAGAAATATCGAATCAAAAATGCTGATTATGCTGACAGTATGTGCATAAAATGCACTAACTGAATCTTCGAAAGCTCATAGGTGCCTCTTAAGTGTTCATCTCATTAATAATCCACTGGATAAGCATGCTTTGTAAAAAACAGCCCCAAAATTTACAAAGCGGCATCAACATTGAAAATGAATCTTCAGTGTCCCCCTAGGATAAGCGAATTTCACTCTGTACAATAGGACTAAGTAATCGACACAGATTTCAAGTCGCTAATATCGTCAGACTATTATCATAATCGTTGGAGCG
>PNNU01000279.1 GCA_013824385.1 Anaerolinea sp. | reverse complement strand
GGGAGTCCATTTGCTGCTAGCAACCCAAAACATATCTGCTGCAATCGATCCTGAGATTCTACAGAATTCAACTTATCGAATTTGTCTCAAGGTAAGTGATCCCCAAGATAGTATCCAAATGGTAGGTATACCTGATGCAATCTCATTGAAACGTGGTCGAGCTTATTTTTCCGTTTCAAGTCGCGTCCTCTACCAATCAGCTTTCGCTGGCGCTGATTATGACCCTGATAATATCGGTTCTTTTATGCCCAATTCAATAATTCGAATTCAACCCGATGGGCAAAGAGATGTCATAAAAATGATGGTTTATGGTCAACCAGGCGAGAACCAGACAACTCAACATCCTGCAACTGAAGCGGTCGCTGTAGTTGATTATTTAGCTGAAACTGCAAAACGGATTGGGTTACAATCCCCACCTTCAATCTGGCAAGATGCCTTACCCATCCGAGCCTATTTGCAAGATGTTCTGGATCATAACCTCACTGGTGGATGGGATGGAAATACTTGGCAGCAATGTCATGAATTGATTAATAGAAATAAAGTCATTAAAACTGTTTATCCTTACCTAGGGATTTATGATAGACCGCAAGATCAATCACAACCGAACTACCAAATTGATCCTTTACAAGGTGGACATATATTAATATTCGGTTCCGCCGGGTCAGGGAAAAGCACACTCCTAAGAACCTTTGTTACGTCATTATGTCTGACACATACACCTGAACAAGCTAATATTTACATCCTTGATTACGGTGGTCAGTCTCGTTTAAAAATTCTAGAGTCTTTCCCACAAGTTGGGGCAGTTATCACTCGTCTTGAAACAGAAAGAACGGAACGATTGATCAGCTATCTTTCTTCTGAAATTTTACGGAGAACAAATCTGATGAGAAAAGCTAAGGTGGACTCCTGGGTAGACTACAACACACAAATTAAATCTGCTGAAAGTCTTCCAGCAATCTTTTTGATTATTGATAATTTCCTAAATCTAAAGGATACTTTTGAACCGGAAGTAATTAAGAAAATTGTTATGCTATTAAGTGGTCAGTCTGCTGGAATTCATTTAGCTGTCTCTTCGTACATCCAATCTGACATGCCAAATGAACTATTATCCAATATCAATGCCCGTATCAGTTTATACCAAGCAACACCAGATGAGTATCACGGACTTGTGGGATTTCCATCAGAAGCACGACTCCAAGAGGACGCGATGTTAGGGATGCGTCCTGGTCGTGGTCTACTGCGTAGCACTTCACCATTATCGATTCAAGCATTACTACCCACGTATGGAAATAATGACAAAGAACTAACTGATAATTTAACTGCATTAACTTCAGCCATGGAAGATGCCTGGCAAGGAAAACCTACTCCGCCAGAAATCCAAGTTTTAGAAGAGTTTATTTACATTCCACAGGTTCAACGCGAATCTGGCAAGTTCGATTACTTTTCAGAAACAGGAATAACATATCAAGATCTCAAACCAATCGGTTTTTCACTGGGGCGAGACAGTAGCGCTTTTCTGGTTTCTTCGACTGCACCTGGTGAAGGAAAAACAACTTACCTTCAAATGTGGCTTCTCAATTTGGCAGAAAAGTATCCTTCTTCTCAACTTGAGATAAAAATTCTTGGTTATCACAGTCAATCTTTACTTCCTTTAAAATCATTACCACACACATATTATGTTAAGGTCAAAACCGCTTTCCAAGATTGGTTGAATGAAACCAGTAAAACCATTGAAAAACGAAAAAAAGACCAAGAAAAACAAATCCGAGCTAATGCAGATGATTTTGATCAAGAAGTCTTCTTAAGCAAATATTCTCACATTTTCGTTGTCGTCGATGACTATGGAAAATTCTCATCTTCTTTATCAGACAATGAACGCACTCAATTGAATGAAATCATCCAAAATGGCGATGAAACCGGGATAAGTATAGTTATTGCCGATACCATGGCTGACCTACCAAAGGTCTATCAAGATTCTCTGATGAGTAAGTTCTCAACTAGTGGCTGCGGAGTACTTCTGGGTGGTTCTGATGGAATCGATCTATTTAATAATGCCCGCATCGCATCAGGACAACCTAACAGCAATTTGCAAATCGGACGCGGATATATTATCAAAAGAGGAAAAGTAAAACTATTCCAATCCGGTGTTTGGTGGCAGCAATATGATAATCCAGCAGAATGCTTTCAAAAACGCCTTGAAAGAATTTCCAAATAATCATTATTTCCATTATTAGGACTATTCATTCATGTGGGTAAGTAAATTACACCAAAAATATTCGTAGAAAGCTCGCTAGTAACATACTAAAGGGAAATGGTCATGCCAGATTTCACGGGTCAATCAACAGGACGCTATCACATTCTAGAACCACTTGGCCGGGGTGGAATGGCCGTGGTATACAAAGCTTACGATACCAGCCTTGATATCGATATCGCTATCAAGTTTATCCGTACCGAACGGCTTTCCCCAGAACTGGCAGAGAAGTCCCTCAAACGATTTAAGACTGAAGCCCAAAAAACGGCTCGTCTGACTCACCCAAATATCATTCCGGTCACTGACTACGGCGATTTCAATGGCATCCCTTTCCTTGTGATGCGATATATAGAAGGTGGAAAAACGCTCAAATCCTTACTAGGTAAACCGATCCCCTGGAAGGAAGCTGTCAAAATCATCCTCCCTATCGCAGATGCTTTGAGTTATGCCCATAAAAATCAGATCATCCATCGGGATGTCAAACCTGCAAATATCCTGATCACCCAATATGGTATCCCCATGCTATCAGACTTTGGTATCGCCAAGGTGATCGAAGAGAATGAAACCATGGATGGTTTGACCACCGCAGGGATGGCTATTGGAACTCCCGAATACATGGCTCCCGAACAATGGGAAGGCAAGAAAATTGACGGTCGTGCTGATATCTATGCGCTAGGTGTTGTGCTTTACGAATTGATCACTGGCAGGCCACCATTCAAAGCAGATACTGTTCCTGCTACGATGGTGCAAGTGCTACGTGATCCTCTGCCCAGACCCAAACAATTCTGTCCGGATCTGCCTAATTTGGTTGAGAAAGTGCTATTCAAAGCACTTGCCAAGAATCCTGAGAACCGATTTTCAGACATGGAGAGTTTCATTGCTGCCATGCAGGCGGTTTTGGAGAATTCCCAAATTTCATTCGCTGCGATAAATTCCGCTGAAGATCAGGATCTGACAACCAGGGATGAAAATCCGATAATGGATATATATGAAACCGTAGATTTACCTCCCGTTCTACCGGTTGCAGATCAAAGTAAGGTACCTGTAAATCTTCCAGTGCTGGAAAAACCAAACGGTAAAAATCGTAATTGGGTTTTTTGGACAGGAGGCTTATTAGTTTTGATCGTGATTGTGGTGTTTGCCATATCTCGTATTGGAAACAATAAACCTGAATCCACTCCAGAAATGGTTCCTACACAGCCTGATGCAACTGCAACCACAAACGAGATTGTTACAAATACACTTGAACCAACTTCAACTCAAAAGATCGTGACACAAGCCCCAAAGATGTTGGTTCCTGCATCCCACATGGTGACCAATTGCGGAGTCGATTCCTTTCTAAATAAAGGTGACCTGACCTTTGTCTCCCTCGGTGGCGGAAGCAATGGAATTCGCAGCGAAGCAGACACAGCACCTTCCGATAACAAGATCGGAACAGCCGAAAGTGGAGAAATGATGTTTATCATAGGAGGACCTGAATGCGATCGAGGCGGATACCTGCTTTGGAATGTTGTTCCGACCTTCAATGCAGATTGGAATAGCGGCTGGACGCCTGAGATCGCAAAACCTGTTGGTGAGTATTGGCTTTCCCCCTTGCCCTATTGGAAACCTTGCGGTGGTTCATCAATTTCACATTTAAAAATTGGTGATCGAGCTTATGTAAGTACCGTCAATGACACCTCGAATAATTTGCGTGAAAGCCCCGGAACAAGCAGCAAAGATATTGGAGGCGTGGAACCTGGAAAATTCGTCACCATTCTGGATGGACCGCAATGTAAAGATGACCTTATCTGGTGGTATGTAAAAGATGAAAAAAACAAAACAGGTTGGACTGCTGAAGGATTGGGTGGGAAGTTCTGGCTGATTCCTTACTTAAGGTGACATAAAAATTTATAGTTGCTGTTAATTACGTCACTATTAGGTTAAATAATAGTGCAAATTAGGTACAAAACAGTGGAAGATTTAGACTAGGTGGAAAAATTCATCACCACATATGGGATGTAATAGATACTATTTCACTACATATAGCAAATAGAAAACTCATTCTACCCCTTTGGACAATAAGTTGTGTATTCGAATAACGCTGGAAATCCTAATGCTAATTGTCGATTAGGTGAGTATCTGATTGAAAAAAACCATATGCAACATACATACAAAAATACTTGATGAAACAGCATAAAAGTGCAACTATACGCATATCGATCAACTACTGCTGCATGCCGGGTAAACAAAAACCAGCTTTCGTCAGGTCAACTGATATGCAAGACCCACCGCACAAACCCATAAATTCATAGGCGATATGGCACGGATTCAGGATCTTTGCTCACACCGCGCTGGGTGCTAACGTAACCCGAAGGTCAGTGGTGGAATCCATTTGCCACTACTATAACAAACACCCCAAAATTGGGCATATTTGACTTATTTTCTTACCGTTCTTTTAGGGTAATGATAATTAATAATGGGTTGCCTTCCCCTGCTTCACAGTTTGGTGCAACTTTGGTGCAAATCAGTTACCAAACAGTGGAAAATATTGATTAAATGGACAAAACCACCCCCATATATGGGACACAGTAGATGTATTACACCATATATACTATATAGAACATGTGTTCGATTACTTCGAATCAGTAGGTTGCGCGTTCGAGCCGCGCCGGGGGCGCCTATATATAGGGGCTTTTGAGTTATCGGACGGCACATATGGTGATTTGTGCCGTCCGATGCCTTTAATCCTCAAAAAACGTGCAAAAAACGTGCAAAACTTTTTTGACCCCTCTCAACTTTCTTTAAGATTTATAAATCATTTTTTAAGATTA
>PNNU01000278.1 GCA_013824385.1 Anaerolinea sp. | reverse complement strand
GGCACTTGAAATAATGCGCCGCAATAAACAGGAAAAAGGATATATTCACGCCAAGAGATCGCTCAATTCATTAAGGAATTTCATCGAATCAACTCTTGCTTAGGAGTGGTGCCATGAAAATAAAAACACGAAGAATAATCGCAGTCGGTCTGCTGATTTTGCTAATTGTTGTGGCATTTGTCATCCTAAGAATTCCAAAAAATGATTCACCCCAAACCTTTAACGCGGACCGTGCCTGGCAGGATGTGCTTGCACAGCTGGCAATGGGACCTCGCACACCCGGTTCAGAAGCACATCAACAAATCGTTGAATATATAATAAATGAGCTTGAAACAACCGGCTGGAAGGTCGAAATCCAGCAAACCGAACGACTGGGGCATCCCATTCAAAACATCATTGCCAAACGTGGCTCCGGATCACCGTGGATAATCTTCGGCGCGCATTACGACTCCCGTTTCGTCGCGGATCAAGACCCGGTGGCTGCAAACCAATCTCTTCCGGTTCCCGGCGCAAATGACGGTGCTTCAGGTGTCGCTGTTTTACTCGAAATGGCCAGAGTACTGCCCAAAGCTTCAGATAAAGAGATCTGGCTGGTTTTCTTTGATGCTGAAGACCAGGGTCGCATTGACGGCTGGGATTGGATTCTCGGTTCAAGCGCCTTCGCAGAATCACTGACTACAAAACCAAATGCGGTGGTGATTATCGATATGATAGGCGATTCAGATCTCAACATCTTCCGCGAAAAATCCTCAGACAAAGCCATCACCGACTCAATTTGGAGAACCGCTGCAAGTCTGGGGTATTCTGATCAATTTATAAATGAAGAAAAATATAGCATTCTGGATGACCACCAACCTTTCCTTGAATTGGGCATCCCGGCGATCGACATCATTGATTTCGATTATCCTTATTGGCACACAATTTCGGATACACAAGAAAACGTTTCGCAAAATAGTCTGGCAATCGTAGGTAACACCTTGATGTCCTGGCTTGAGGGCGATTTGGGTTTGAAATAATCGTAACTTATAAAAAACATGTGTCGTAGGGTGGCGTTGGATTCCCCAAAACCGAATCATGAGTATTGACCATTCCAAAAGGGGAATCCAACCCACCATAACACCCATGTTTTATAATTATTACGGGGTCTTTCGAAATCTAGCCTGGAACTGAATTTATCGAATTTATAGGAAACATGAGATAATTGTTCTTGATAAAAATTGACAAGGAATTATGGACTAATGAACAAGACTAACACTTTCATGCCACCTTCAGACCGGATTTCTTCTTTTGAACCCTACTTCTTCGCCTCTCTAGGCAAAAAACTGGCCTCCCTTAAAGCCGCCGGTATGGATATCATTCGCCTGGATATGGGTGCTCCTGACCTTCCCCCCGAAAATTTTATTATTGACGCACTGGTAAATAATGCCCGCCGTTCTGATACTCACAGCTACACTGCCACTGGTGGCAGCATGGAATTCAAACAAGCCGTCGCGGATTATTATATGGACCGCTTCGAAGTCAGTCTTGATCCGAAAACCGAAATCATCGGCCTGATCGGATCCAAGGAAGGCATCTTCAATCTCAGTCAGGTGATCCTCAACCCTGGGGATGTGGTCCTTGTTCCCGATCCCGGCTATCCTGTTTATAGCGCAAGTGGAATCATTGCCGGCGCCGAGATATACAATGTTCCTCTTGAAAGCAAGAATGGTTTCCTTCCTGATCTGAATGCCATTCCCGCAGACATTTTGAAACGCGCCAAGCTTCTTTGGCTTAACTATCCCAACAATCCCACAGGCGCAGTTGCCAGCATGGCATTTTTTGAGCAGGTGGTATTGTTTGCCCGTGAGCATCGCATCCTCATCGCCCACGACGCACCTTATACGGATGTGTGCTTTGATGGCTATAATGCTCCCAGTCTCATGCAGATTCCTGGTGCCCGCGAAGTCGCCGTGGAATTCAATTCACTTTCCAAGACCTACAACATGGCCGGTTGGCGTTTAGGCATGGCCGTGGGCAACGCGGATGTGATCGACTATCTCTTCAACTACAAGAGCCAGATGGATTCCTCCACCTTTGCGCCCATTTATTCTGCGGGTATTGCCGCCCTGACAGGTGATCAATATTGGATTGAAGGACGTAATTTAACATATAAAAAACGTCGGGATTTGATCGTTAATGGTCTCAGACAAGCCGGATTCACTCTCGAAACGCCCAAGGCTGCAATTTATGTTTGGGCCGCTTTGCCAGATGGTGAAAAAGACTCGGTTGCTTACTGCGCCAAAATGTTGGAAGAAACTGGTGTCAGCACCACACCAGGTACAGTCTACGGTCCACACGGCGAAGGTTATTTGAGAATCTCACTTGGTACTGCCACGGACCGTGTTGAACAGGCTATGCAGCGCATAGTGAAATGGACAAACGGTAAATAAAATGACTCCCAAGAAAACCCAACCCACCACTCATCCCCGTGAACGGGCATTTATGGTGGGAGTAGAAATTCGTCAGGAACCTTCTCTGATTTCACTTGAAGACTCTCTGAGTGAACTGGAACGCCTGGCAGACACCGCCGGGCTGGAAATTGTAGGCGAGACCAGCCAAAAACTGGATACGCCTCATCCCAACACCTATATTGGTTCAGGCAAGCTTGAAGAAGTTGTCGCATTGGTCGAAGAAACACTCACCGATATCGTCCTTTTTGACAACGAACTCTCCCCGCGTCATTTGCGCGAGCTGGAAGAGAAGCTCGGGATTCACGTCCGAGTGGTGGATCGCACCGCCCTCATTCTGGATATTTTTGCGCAACACGCACACACCAGCGAAGGCATTCTGCAGGTGGCGCTTGCCCAATACGAATACCGTCTTCCCCGCCTCACCCGTGCCTGGACTCACCTTGCCCGTCAGGGCGGCGGTGGCGGTGGACGTGCCGGCTCGGTTGGCGGTGTTGGTTTGCGCGGTCCCGGTGAAACCCAGCTTGAGGTTGACCGCCGTGAAATTCGCAAACGCATCAAATTCCTCAAAGACGAACTTGAAAAAGTTCGTGCTCACCGCCAACGATATCGCGCCCAACGCAAACGTTCACGCATTCCTTTGATCTCTATAGTTGGCTACACGAATGCTGGAAAATCTACATTATTAAACTATCTGACCAAATCAGGTGTTCTGGTTGCGGATCAGCTTTTCGCCACACTCGACCCCACCACCCGCAAGATTGTTCTCCCCGGTGGACATGAATCTCTGCTGACGGACACTGTCGGATTCATACAGAAGTTGCCCACCCAACTGATTGCCGCCTTTCAAGCAACGCTTGAAGAAATCTCCGAAGCGGATTTGCTCATCCATGTGGTGGATATCACCCATCCCAATGCCCTCGAACAGGCCAAGTCGGTGGATCAAACCCTGAAAGCCATCAAAGCCGAGCATATCCCGATGATTGTGGCGCTCAACAAAATGGATCAGCTTCCCTATCCAGAAGCCGCCCAGGAAGCCTTGAAATACTTCCCCAAAGCCGTGGCTGTTTCTGCATTGAAAGGCACGGGCATCCCCGAACTGCTGCGCATGATCGAAGGTGAACTGTACGAGAATTATGTCAAAATCTCCGTGCAGATCCCTTACAGCGAAGGTCAGCTCATTTCACTGTTCCATGAACAAGGTCACATTGATCAGATTGAACATAACCGCAGGGGTGAATTCATCAAGGGCCAAATCCCCGGCCGCCTTCTGGCGCGTTACGCGTCCTTTGTTGCCGATGCTCCCCCTGTTGAAGATATTTCATTGGTTGAGGAATAGTTATTGTTTTAAATCAACCTTGACAAGGTTGATTTTTTTTACGTACTACACATTATGTAAAAAATATTAATAAATAATTCAATTATTAAAACTCGATTAGTGACATTTACGGGATTCAAACTGAAAAGCACAAATGTAGTTTGATAAAACGATTTTTTTAATATTCTTTCAAATTGTGCGCATTTTAGAGGTTTTTCATGGCAATTAAACAGTTATTGGCATATGACAATAGAACAATACAAGAACTTGCTCAGTGGGAAAAGAAACGCGAAAGTATCCGAGCATGTCTATTCGAGACCATTGGCATTCCCCCCATAGAAAGAAACACTCATTCGATTCAGATAGTCAATGAAGAACTGTTTGAGGAATATATTCGAACCAAAATTTCTTATGTCGTTGGTGAAGGGGAAATAATTACATCATACTTATTACGCCCAAAAGATTTCATTAAACCTGCACCAGCTATTCTTGCCCTCCATCAAACCGTTAAATATGGCAAAGATGAAGTTGTGGGCTTGAATGGATATCCAGATTTCGCTTATGGACATGAATTGGCAAAGAGAGGGTATATCGTACTGGCGCCTGATAATTTGACAGCGGGCGAACGTATATATCCGGTTAAAGAGTGTTTCGATTCAAGCCCCTTCTATGAGCAATATCCTGGTTGGTCTATGGTTGGTAAAAACCTGGAAGATTCAAAATCAGCCATCGATGTTTTATATACACTTGATTTTGTGGATAAGGATAGAGTTGGGGTTATCGGGCATTCTCTCGGTGGGCATAATTCTATTTTTGCTGCGGCACTTGACGAACGTATAAAGGTAGCCATTAGTAATTGTGGTTTATCAGTGTTTTCTGAAGAAGAAGAGCGAATGGAATGGTCTTTGGAAGATGGCTATATATACATCCCCCAATTGCGCAGGTATTTTCTTGAAAACATAGATCCGCCTTTTGATCTGCACGAAGTAGCTGCATTGATAGCTCCTAAACCATGGCTAAACATCTCATCCTATTTTGATAGAGCCTATGGAAACCAGGAGTTTCTTGCAGAGATTGGGACACAATTGAATCAAGTATACAACCTCTATAATGAATCTAAAGCCTTCGGTTATTACATGCATGGGAATGACCATAGCTTTCCGAGATCGACAAGAGAATTGGCATATGCATGGCTGGACCAATGGTTGTAAAATACAGCCCTAAATCAAGCTTCTTCTGTTCGACTACAGTGCGGTCCAAGGCAGCCATGATTTCCGACTGTTTCTCATCTAGCATGCACCGCGAG
>PNNU01000277.1 GCA_013824385.1 Anaerolinea sp. | reverse complement strand
CCAAGTTCAATTAACCTGGCAATCGCAGTATATTCTTCATCATCATCTTCAACTATATTGATTATTGGGTTGTCCATTAATTATCAAAGTCCTTAGCTGGAAGTGTATGTTCGAAATCAAGATCAAACAACGTCTTCGCAAATTTAGAATACACAAAATTTATTAGAAATACAATAGCAGGATTGTTATTGTATACACACTATTAAGCAGGCGAACAAAAAGCGGAAGAGGGCTTCCGCTATGTCTTTGGCACAAAAATGACCGCATAACAATATACACTAAATTGAATACAAAAGTCAATAAGGATTATATAATCTAATGTAATATTAATAAATGTCGTTCGTCTTTACTTACAACAGAAAAGAGGTAAAATCAAAGCTTAATGTTTAAATTCCAAATGTTTGAGAAATCAGGCATATAAAAAATTTTTGAGGAGGAGCAATGAATATTTTAGGTCTTGCAAAGCACGGATTAAATGGTTTTGAACAGATAGCCATCATCGGTGTCCTCGTGGTCGCTTTCATCAGTCTGGTGTACGCCTGGTTACTGAGAAACTCGGTCATGAAAAAGGACAAAGGTACAGAGAAAATGCAAGAAGTTTGGGATGCAATCCGTGTTGGTGCGGAAAGCTATCTCTCGAAACAATTGAAAACGATCTTACCTGCTGTAGGTATCTTATTCATTGCTATGTTTCTCTCTGTTTACGTGGTTACGCCAACCGCAGAAGCCTCAGCGGAATTCCCAGTTAATACAAAGCTAATCATCGCCATTGGTCGTTCACTTGCGTTTGTACTGGGCGCATCTTTTTCGTTGATTGTTGGTCAACTCGGAATGCGCATGGCTATTCAGGCTAGTGTTCGGTCTGCTTCAGCTGCAAAACGAGAATTCAACGAAGCCCTATCAATTGCATATTATGCCGGCACATACACCGGTATGCTCACTGATGGTTTAGGTCTTCTGGGTGGTACTCTCATCTTCATTATTTTCGGTAAAGCCTCCCCTGATGCTTTGTTGGGCTTTGGTTTTGGTGGCACACTGCTCGCATTATTCATGCGTGTTGGTGGTGGCATCTACACCAAGGCAGCTGATGTAGGCGCCGACCTCGTTGGTAAAGTTGAAAAAGATATCCCTGAAGACGATCCTCGTAACGCAGCCGTGATTGCCGACCTTGTCGGTGACAACGTCGGTGATTGCGCTGGTATGGCCGCTGATATCTTTGAAAGCTATGAAGTTACCATCGTATCTGCTTTGATTTTGGGCTTGGCACTCATGAGCCAGGATCCTACGCATAGCTTAAAATGGATTGTTTACCCATTGATCATCCGTGGTATTGGTGTGATCAGCTCAATTCTTGGCACCTTCACTGTTCCCATTTGGGAAAAATTCCCAATCAAATTCATGCGTGCACACGATGCTGAAGAATCCATGTTCAGATCGTATGAAGTATCAAGTGTAAATACTGTGATTTGGTCCTTCATCGTTGGTTTGCTATATGTAGGCGGACCTGATGGATGGAAACTCGCAGTCCTCACAACCATTGGTGTTGCACTGGCTGTTGCTTTCAACCCACTCACTTCTTACTTCACTTCAACCAAATACTCTCCTGTTAAAGAGATTGTAGACTCAACCAAAACGGGTTCAGCCACTACTATCCTTTCTGGTTTGTCTATTGGTATGGAATCCAGTGTTTGGGCACTAATGGTTCTTGCAGTTGCTTTCTTCTTTGCAACTCTTATCTATGTGGGTCAACCTTTATTTATCATCTATGGTATCGCCATGGTTGGCATCGGTATGCTCAGCCACACTGGTAATAACGTTGCCATGGACTCCTTTGGACCGATCTCTGATAATGCCAACGGCATTGGTGAGATGGCGTGGCATGATCAAACTGACGAAAATACTCTCAAAGCACGCCAGACAATGGCTGACCTCGATGCAGTGGGTAACACTACCAAAGCCATTACCAAAGGCGTTGCAATTGCATCCGCGGTAATCGCGGCTGTTAGTTTATTCTCATCTTACATTACAGACGTTAAGAAAGTGCAAGAAGTAGCAAACGTCAAAATACTTGAAGGCATCAATGTAGCAGAACCAACAGTATTTATTGGTTTGCTGCTCGGTGCTGCTTTGCCATGGTTGATTAGCTCACTATCCATTAAATCGGTTAGTCGTGCTGCCATGAAGATTGTCGAAGAAGTTAGACGTCAATTCAAGATTCCCGGCATCATGGAAGGCACCAAAAAACCAGATTATGCCGAGGTTGTTGCTATTTCAACTGTTTCATCACAAAAAGAATTAATCCCAATGGCTACCATCGCTGTTTTGATGCCTCTCCTCGTTGGATTAGTCTTTGGTGTTGAAGCTCTCGGTGGTTTCCTCGCTGGTGTTATCGTTAGCGGACAATTATTGGCAGTCTTCATGGCCAATACCGGTGGTGCATGGGATAACGCTAAGAAAAGCGTTGAAGATCAACCCAGAGACCTCGTTGCCAACACGGGCAAGGGTTCTGAACGACACAAAGCTGCTGTTGTTGGTGATACCGTCGGAGATCCTCTGAAAGATACTGCTGGACCTGCACTTAATCCAATGATTAAAGTGGTCAACCTGGTCAGCCTTATTGCTGCACCTGTGATCGTCAATTACGTAGAAAGTCCATACAAATGGATCGTGGTTGCCGTTTTGCTGGCTGCTATCGTCTGGGCAATTGCTGGAAGCAAGAAAAAAGCAGTAATTATCTAGACAAAAAAGAATTGAAAAAAGAATCCGGATTTTGTTCCGGATTCTTTTTTATTTCGCTAAGTTCGAAAGAGCAAGTCTAAAATCTTCTGGATATTCGGCTTGTATCGTCACCGGTGAATTGGATAAAGGGTGAATGAAAGTAATCTGATAAGCGTGCAGGGCAGTTCGGGAGATCAGATCAGTCTGGTTGGAATTAGGTTTTTGATATAACTTGTCACCGAGAATGGGATAGCCTGAATAAGCCAGATGGGCACGAATTTGATGCGTATAGCCAGTTTCCGGCTTAATTGATACCAACGAGTAATATTCAAATACTGTGATTATTGAAACTGATGAAATTGCCGGTTTGCCATTTTCGAAATCAACCACGGTGCGATGTTTTCGATCGCCATCAATTCTGAGTGGAAGGTTGAGGATATATTCATTTTCAGAAGGCACTCCCAAAACAATGGCGTGATAGATTTTATTTATTTCATGATTTTGAAAAGCAAGATTTATGAGTCGATGTGCCGTTTCATTTTTCGCAATAATTAGAACGCCACTGGTTTCCTTATCCAGGCGGTGGACTATCCAGCAGCGGCCAAAATCTTCTTCTAAAATGGTTTTTACTGTTGGCAAATCAGGATTGTAACCATCACGTATGGTTAGTAAACCTGCAGGTTTATTAACAACAATGAGTGAATCGTCCTGATAGAGGATATCCATTAATTTAGAAGAATTCAAAAAGTAATAATTATTTGAAAAAGCTGGCAGCCAATACGCCTGGTCCTGCATGGACGATAATAGCTGGTGGTAAATCACAAATTTGAATATCACTAATATTCAAAGCGGCTGAAAATGCAGTTCTTAATTCCAACGCGTCTTCCATTGCATCAGCTTCAAGAATCGCCAGGTGAGAATCAGGTGAGGCAGGACATTCTTGCTGCACCAGTTCAATAATTCTTGCAAGAGCGCGTTTTTTAGTACGTTGACTTTCAAATTGGTTAATTTGTCCATCTTTAAATAAGAGGATTGGTTTTATTTGCAAGACTGAACCCGCCAGTGCTTTGGCTGCACCAATGCGCCCGCCTTTATGAAGATATTCAAGGGTATCGACATAAAGATAGATAACTGATCGACTGCTGTAATCAGCAATTCGCTTTGATATCTCTTCAATTGAGACACCTTGCTTGATCCATTCAACGGATAATCTCACGATAGCGCCAAAACCTGGGCCAATTAAATTGGTGTCGATTACCGTAATATCAGCGTTAGGAAAGTCTTGTGCTGCCACAGTTGCGCTGCGATAAGTTCCACTTACTTTGGCTGATGGGGTTAATACAAGGGCAGAATCCCCATTCTTTATGATCTCTTCGAAAATTGGTGTATATAAAGCAGGTGGCGGCGCAGCGGTCTTTGGAAGTGTCGTGGATTTACGTAATTTATCTAAGAACTCAACCGTTGAAATTTCATTATCATCCCGATATGATTTATCGCCAAAAACAATAATTTGAGGTAAATAGTAGACTCCCAAACTTTTTGCTTCATCAACCGATAGGGTTGAAGTAGTATCTGCCAATATCTTAATCATAATCGTAATCTCCCATTCGTTGTATCTAGGCAGTTGCCAGAGGAGCTCCACAATTAACACAATTGGATTCATTTCTGTGGACCACATATCCGCATTTGTTGCAGGTGAGAGGTTGAATATCACCCAGCGGTGCACCGCATGCGATGCAAGTCGATTCACCCTTTGGATTCGGGGTGTTGCAGAAATCACAAATATAACGATTTAAACGATCAGAAAGCTGATACCCTGAACCTAAAGATCTGGCCGTCATATCAATTACATTCCATACATTTTCAGTTAATTGAACTGATTCGATATCTTGTGCGATATCATCCAACCGATTTAGCAGCGAAAGAGGGTTTCTAAGCGCGGCTATAGTTGAAACACCAAGGCTGGCAGCTATTCCAAACCAGGCCTGTTTTCCGATTTCGACGGCTACTCCATCCGCTACATTTTGCAGTGATACAC
The DNA here is from genome assembly GCA_013824385.1 of Anaerolinea sp. The sequence goes on along the minus strand of PNNU01000277.1, from coordinate 330 downwards.
TCAATGCAGTAGACCCACCAGAGCTGGCGTATTGAGAAGTAGCTATCTGTACGACAATGGTGTCGTCAGACGAAAAATGTTGAACTCGCAAATTACCTCTGGAAAATTCTGCCATAAGTGCTTGTGCGAGGTCTGTGTTGCTGAAATTTCCGTGATAGATTCGTTGTGCCATATTTGAATTATAATCAGATTTACTAAAATAAAAAGCTGTGGAGAATCATGAAATTAAAGTCACTAAAAATTGCGGGATTATTGGTCATTTTTTCCCTTTTCCTTTTCACAATATATACGATATCTGATACAAAAAGTGTGTATGCACAACAACCCACC
>PNNU01000276.1 GCA_013824385.1 Anaerolinea sp. | reverse complement strand
CCGTGTTCACTTTTAAACTAGGTCCTCCAGTAACTTCAGGCGCATAAGCAACAGGTTTTTTCTGAAACACAAAAATTAATGTAGTCGTTAAAACCATTAATACTGTGATCACAATAACCCAGGAATATTTTTGACTTTGTTTTTGGTTTTGTTGGCGCTTTGTTGAATATGCTTTTTTATTTGCCATTTGTACCCCTCCTTTTTATAATTTGATTTTTAAAATTGTATGAGTCTAATCTATTCATCACAATAGGCCATTATGCTGAGTTATGCCTAGGTATAAGTGCGTGTCAACCGCTACGCAAGATTGCTTTTGAGATTTGGAGCACTTTTGCTATCATAATCAGGGTGGCATCTAATAATCATTGGAGAAAAAAATCACGTGGATAATTCAGCCGATCAAGATCATCTTGAAAACAATCAATCTTCATCAGTAAACCTTTTTAGAAAATTGCGTAATAAAATCGAACAACCCTTCTTTTTAACTTGGGAAGGGATTGTGTATTTTTTCATTTATTTAGCTGCAATTCTTACACGACTACTGGGGTTAGGATCGCGTGTAATGAGCCACGATGAAAGCTTGCATGTTTTTTACTCCTGGTTAATCACAACCGGCGGCGGATACATCCATTCGCCAATGATGCACGGTCCATTCTTGTTTGAATCCACTTCTCTGGTTAATTTTCTCTTTGGCGCCAATGATTTTGCCTCCCGGTTGGTACCTGCGGTCATGGGCATCTTGATTGTCATCTTCATTCCTCAACTCTTAAAACCCTGGATCGGCAAAACTGGAGCCATGGTTGGCTCTTTATTATTATTAGTATCTCCTTACATGTTGTATTACTCCCGGTATATTCGCCATGACATTCTGGTGATCGCATGGATGCTTTTAACCGTCTTTGCCATTCTCGGTTTCCTTTTTAATCGTAAAGAAAAGTATCTAGTAATCTTAGTAACCGCTTTAGCACTAATGTTTTCCACCATGGAAATCACCTTTATTTACCTGGCGGTATTCGCAGGCTTCCTTTTTATGCGGATGTTTTTTACCCATGGATGGCATTGTAAAGCGATTAAATCTTCTGCCGAGTTTGATTTGCTGATTTTAATGGTCACTCTGGGTGCCTTCTTCTCATCCACAATCCTCTTGTCGATTCTCAACCCTATTTTTGTAAAAATCACTGGAACTCCGTTTGTTGATATTGCTGTTTTAGCAAGTCAAGGAACAGATTGGATCAAAGGAGTTGATGGAATCCGTTTATTTGGACTTCTGGGTGGATTTACGATTCTCAGTGCAATAATTGGTTTCACCTGGGGGAAAACCCGCTGGTTGAAACTTGCGGGGTTGTTTCTGGCGATTTGTATTCCACTATTCAGTTCTTTCTTTACCAATCCTGCAGGATTGGCGAGCGGATTTATCGGTTCACTTGGTTATTGGCTATCTCAACAAGCAGTAGCCCGGGGTGGACAGCCCTGGTATTACTTCTTGATTGTTGTGCCAATCTACGAATACCTCCCTCTTATAGGAGGAATGGGTGCAGCATTCTATTACTTTACTAAACGCAAATATCTATCGGAATTATCAAGCGTCATGATCCCACTTACACTTTGGTGGGCGATTGGAATGTTTGCCGCGCTAACCCTTTCAGGCGAAAAAATGCCCTGGCACTCAACCCATATCATCGTTCCATTTATCCTTTTATCCGCCTGGTGGATCGGACAACTTCTTGAAGGTAATTGGAGAGGTTATCCAAACTATAAAAAACAACATGAATGGTTCTTAAGGGCAGGATTAATAAGCGTTGGAATCCTATTCTTATTCACTGTGCGTACTTCGTTCATGGTCAACTACGCAAACTATGATTACTCCACTGAGTTCATTGATTATGCCCATGGTGCACCTGGGGTTAAATGGGTAATGAAAGACATTGAATCAATCGGCAACCACACCGGCGTTGGCAAAGGCCTAAAAATCGCCTTTGACGATGAGGTATCCTGGCCAATGAGTTGGTATTTGAAGGATTATCCAAATCGCACCTTTTTTGGCGCACAACCCACCAGGGATGCCCTTGACGCTCCAGTCGTTCTTGCTGGACCAAAGAACTGGAAAAAAGTTGAGTTACTTTTGGGTTCAAATTATCATCGTTTTGAAGTGATACGGCTTTGGTGGCCAATTGAAGATTACAGGAATTTGACCTGGGATCGTATTTGGAATGCGCTAAAGAATAAGGAGATGAGGAATGCAATAATGAGTATCCTTTGGCAGCGAGATTATACGCAATATGCCAAATTAACAGGCGAAGACCTGTTGCCCCCCACACAATGGCCTTTAGCTGAAAAGATGCGCATTTATGTACGCAAAGATATTGCATTACAAATGCTCAGTCTTAGCCTGGGTTCCAACATATTACCAGAGACTCCTCCTTCTGTAGATGTGTATGCAAAACTTCAACGAGACCTGACTCCGGATATGATTATCAATATTGGAGGATTAAACGCCCCGCGAAATCTGGTTGTTGGCAAAGACGGTATTATTTATATTGTAGACAGTGGAAATTCTCGAGTGGTTAAATACAACACACAAGGTGAATTGCTAACCACATGGGGAACCTTGACCCCAAATGGACAAACGCCAGCTAATCCTGGATCCTTCAATGAACCTTGGGGTATTGCCCTCGATCAGAATGGGAATGTACTGGTGGCGGATACCTGGAACCACCGCATTCAAAAATTTGACCAAGACGGCAAGTTCCTGATGCAATGGGGAGTTCCAGGAACAGCAGAGGAAGGTCTGGATCGTCTTTGGGGTCCGCGCGGTTTGGCCGTTTCGCTGGACGGAAAGGTCTATGTGACGGATACCGGCAACAAACGGGTTGTGGTTTTTTCTTCTGATGGCAAGCCATTATTTGAGTTTGATAAAACTGGAGACGCAAGTCTTGATGAACCTGTTGGCATTGCAATAGGACCTAATAAAAATGTCTATGTTGCTGATACCTGGAACATGCGAGTGGTAATTTTTTCACCAGAAGGAAAATTTCTTTCAAGTTTCCCCGTCCAGGGTTGGAACAGCGATTCTATGGATAATAAACCCTACATTACGGTGGATTCAGAAGGAAGGGTCATCGTCACCGATCCTGAAGGGTATCGTGTGCTTGTATTCTCCCCGAATGGAGACCCCCTGTTTACCTTTGGTAAATATGGACCGGAAGATAACGCCTTCGGTCTGCCCAATGGTGTTGCCCTCGATTCTTCAGGATCATTATGGGTTGCAGATGCTGGAAATAACAGACTCGAACGATTCTCATTAAAACAACCATGAAAAAATCATCGTTTAGAGGTCGAAAATGAATCAATTTCTACGATTTATTGAAGGACTGATCATAATTTCTCTTCTGGGGCTTTTTGGGTTTGCAGGTATTCGACTCCTAAAGCTGAATATGGTTTCCAAAAGTATCTGGAATCTACCTACACTGACACCCACGGCTTTAATCGAAGCGCTAATATTACCTGGAGGAAACTCCCCTTCAAATCAAAATATTGATTCTCAAAATTCAATTAGTCAAGTTCCATTGAATATTAATCCTTTTCTAAAAACAAATTTAGTATCTCAATATCCAACGCCCTCTCCACATAATGGAGTTCGAATACAAATCTCGGCTTTAAACATTGATGCTCCCATAGTACGAGGAGATGGTCCCGAGCAATTGAAAAAAGGGGTTGGACAACACATTGGAACAGCAAACCCCGGCGAGATTGGAAACATGGTGCTATCAGGGCACAACGACACTTTTGGCGAAGTCTTTCGTTATCTTGATCAATTGAAAGCCGGAGACAAGATCATTATCTACACCTTCACCCGTTCTTACACCTATATAGTTGACGGCTGGACCTTGGTTGATCCAGATCATGTGGCTGTAATGGACCCGACACCATATGAAAGTGTTACCTTGATTTCATGTTATCCATATTTGATTGATAACCAGCGGATCATTGTTACCGCCCGCTTGAAGGGCGAGTGAATTCCCAACAGCAATTTGAAAATGGTTTTAATAAAAACAACCCACAATTTTAGTGGGTTGTTTAGTCACTTTTCCTTAGTCTACTTGATTTGATTAATCATCGAATAATATTGCTCCTGGGTAATCTCGCCATTGGCATAACGTTGATCAAGGATTTGTCGTGGAGAAAGCGGTAGACTGTTATTATCTACTTGAACCGGTTGAGGCAAATCCTGTAAAAACAGTACAACGGCAAATAGTACTGCAATTCCAAATAACACCATCCCACCAAAACCCATCATAATCATCTTGAACCTTCCTTATTTTCCGAGATCTGTGAGGATTTGTTGGTACTCATCACGGGTAATTTCACCTTTGGCATAACGAGACTGGGCGATTTCTTTGGCGGACTGTCCGGATAAGCCTTGTATTCCAGATTGGTGAACATTTGCATGAGTGCGACGAGTCGCCCATATAACAAGTAATACGATGCCGACTACAATTGCGAGCATGATCACCATGTTCACGATCATACCAATCCAGCTAAAACCACCATATCCTAGATATCTCATCATGATGAACCTTCCTTTTCTATTCAAACTAACTGTTGTAGATTGAATCTTGATTTTTTTTTATTATCTTCTTTGCTTTGTAAGGCACCATCCATCACCTATGAAAATGAGTGGTGCCTTACTTTGCGTAGGAGGAGAAGATGTATTAACTATACACATTACCTTAAGAAATAACCATCGCCATTTAGCTCAAAACCAAATAGGGGTTAATGCTTAGTGAACTCCAAGCTGTTCAGCAGATTACTATTTTACGGAAAAGTAAAAAGATACAAAAAACCAGTACTCAATAGAAGTTAGTTAATAAACAAAAAAAGCAGCCCATGATTGCCATGCGCTGCTTTGACCTTGTTCGTATTTATTTTATTTTAAATCACTTACCATTAATAAATATTGTTCCTGGTCAATCTCACCCCTAGCATAGCGTTGTTCAATAACTTGTTTAGGGGTCAAATCTACGTTTTTTCGGGTCGATTGTTTTGATTGAAAAAGACCTCTCACCAGCAGAACGGCTAAAACAAT
>PNNU01000275.1 GCA_013824385.1 Anaerolinea sp. | reverse complement strand
GCAGATACCCAAGTTACTGTGGTTGACTCCCTTGATCCGCACCTCCGTTCAACCCTCAAGAACCTACAAGAAGTGTGGTCGCAGATCCGCTTTGTACGTGGCGACATGCGCGATGAAACCCTCTTGGCGGAAATGGTCCAGGGTCAGGATGTGATCTTTAACTGCGCAGCGCAAACTTCACATCCTTTGTCCATCCAGTATCCTCTACTGGATGCCGATATAAACTGCCTAGGGAACTTGAAGTTGCTGGAAGCCATCCGTTTGCTCAACAAAGATGCTGTCGTCGTCTATACGTCGAGCAGTACGGTGATAGGCAAAGCGCTCAGTGAGGTAGTGGACGAAGACCACTGGGAAAGGCCGTTGGAAATTTACTCTGCAAACAAAGGCGTAGCTGAAAAATACTATCGAATTTACCACACGCTCCACGACCTAAAGACGGTTATTCTACGGTTCGCCAACCTGTATGGTCCTTATGGCAAGGGCTATCCGGAGTTTGGGTTCATCAACTACTTTATGCATCTAGCCTGGACCAACCAGGAAATCAAGATTTTTGGGGCGGGCGACCAGACGCGAAACGCGCTGTACGTAGACGACGCCACCGATATTCTGTGGCGCGCGGCGCAAGAGCCGCGTTTGATAGGCGAAACATATTTTGCTACCAGCGATCAGCATCTGATCGTGCGCGAAATTGCGCAGACAATCGTGACTGTTTTCCAACGAGGTCGTATTACGCATGTGGAATGGCCTGACGAACGCCGTCGGGTCGAAGTTGAGCACGTAAAGTTCTCATCTGCCCGCATCCAAGCCATAACAGGTTGGCGAGCGCAGTATGACTTTGTATCAGGTTTACAACGCACGAAGGCTGTTTTTGAGCAATGTACTCACCAAGACAGGAGATGACCATGAGAATTGTCGTTACAGGTGCTTTAGGTCACATTGGCTCACGGTTGATTCGTGAGATTCCGGTATGGTACCCTGAAGCGGACATCGTTATGCTCGATAACCTGTCCACTCAGCGCTACTGCTCCTTATTCAACCTTCCACGGGGACAGTATCATTTTCTTGAAGCCGATGTGTTAGAAGCCGACCTTGCACCTATCCTTGCTGGTGCTAATGTGGTTGTGCATCTAGCAGCAATCACCAATGCCACCGATAGCTTTGGTATAAAGGATCAAGTCGAGCGTGTCAATTTGATGGGGACCCAACGGGTTGCAGAGGCATGCCTTAGCGCTGGCAGTGCCTTGATTTTCCCCTCTACAACCAGTGTCTACGGTTCACAAGCGGAGGTTGTAGACGAGGATTGCTCCATCAGTGATCTCAAACCGCAGAGTCCCTATGCCGAGTCAAAGCTCAAAGCAGAACAGTTCTTGCAAGGGTTGGGTGAGACGGATGGATTGCGGTTCATCACCTGTAGGTTTGGTACCATCTTTGGTACGTCGATAGGCATGCGATTTCATACTGCCATCAACAAGTTCTGTTGGCAGGCGGTCATGGGACAACCAATTACCGTTTGGCGGACTGCACTGCACCAGTTTAGGCCCTACCTGGATCTCTGTGACGCAGTTGAGGCAATCAAATTCATTATGCAGAGGGAACTCTATGATCGCAGGGTCTACAATGCTGTGACGACGAACGCTACTGTCAATCAAATCGTTGAATTTATTGCTGAGCATATTCCCGATATATCGATTCAGTACGTTGACACACCAATTATGAATCAGTTGTCGTATCATGTATCCAATGCTCGTTTTCAAAGTCTGGGCTTTGAATTCAGCGGGAGCCTCGAACAAGGAATAGGGCAGACAGTTGATTTACTGAAGAGAGCCAAGAACCGATAATCCTTATGCTATCTTCCTCGAGTGTTGTTACACGAGGATTGCACAACATCACATCTGTATAACCAAAATGGATCAATGCTCCGCGAAGAATCCTTCGACTATAGCGCCAAGTGAAGAGAAGCAAATCTCTGCGCCATTCTTCTCGATCGGCGTAACAACCTATAATAGACATGAGCTCTTGAAACAGACCCTTTTGTCGATTAGTGCCCAAACATTCACGGACTTTGAAGTTATCGTAGGAAACGATTACACACAAGAGACGCTCTCAGCAGAAATGCTGGGTATTGATGATCCGAGAATTCGGTTTGTCAACTACCCAGAAAACCTGGGTGAATTGGGAAATATGAATGCGTTGCTTGCTATGGCGCGCGGCAGGTATTTTACATGGCAGTCTGATGATGATCTCTATGAAGCAGATTTCCTTCATGCAATCCACAGCGCTTTAATCAAGTACAATTTTCCTCTCGCCGCATTTGGATCCTATAGAAATGTGTATGAGATTGGCGAAAAAATGCCTTTACTTAATCTTAGTGAGGTAAAAAGCCGTCCAATCCATATGAAGGTCTTTTCCGGACGGCAGTTTCTCAGACTTTACTTGTCAGGTAAATTGAAAGCATTGGGACTCTGTGGGGCCTTTGATATAGAATATCTTCGCAGGACTGGTGGGGTAGAACAGCTTTGTGAATCTCATTACGCTCTATATTCTGAGCATCTGTTGTTGGTTCGTGCTGGCTTGCTGGAAAAGGTTGCTTATATAGATACTCCTCTAGTTAATTATCGCGTTCATGCTGGGTCTTGGGGATCTACAACCACTGACCTAGAGTTGCATGCCCAAGCAGGAAGAACTTTGGTAGGAAAAAGTGCAGTGGTGCTCAGACACCCTGTGTTACAGGATAACTTTCAGCGGAATATTTCTGCCATATATAAACTTGCATTTCGTAAGTATGTAGAAAGATGTGCCATGTTAGATGGGTTTGCATGTGTACGCAAGGCGATAGCGTATTTAAATTCATTAAATGATTCCCTCAAGTCTGCGGCTGAAATGCCTCCATGCCGTGTGAAATATCCAAGTATGTATCAAGCTATTATGTGGTTTATCGTTCCGTACTTAGAGTGGAGATTTAAGACCAAAGCTAGCCCTTTTCTATTAAGAATTGCATACCGAATATATTCATTCTTTAGAAAACATGGCTGGGTGCGATCGATCCCATAGTGATTTATGCAATAGCATAGCATCCAATAACCTGTGCAAACTGTGCGATATTGCTCTAATTATCACAACCCCCGCGTCACTATTCTTGGAAGTCAAGAAATAATGTTAGACAAGATTGGAGATAAGTATCTAGGATTCAACCGGGTGAACATCCTTGGTGTGGGTATTAGTGCGATTAACATGACTCAGGCATTGGAGGCAATTGATTGGTGGATTGCCCAACGTCAACCGCACTATATTTGTGTAACACCAGTGCATGGTGTTATGGATTGTTACCACCAACCTGAATTGAGGCCAATATTCAATAGGAGTGGTCTGACAACACCGGATGGTATGCCTATAGTTTGGCTCCTGCGGTTGAAAGGATATCGCCACGTGGATCGAGTTTATGGCCCCGACTTGATGTTAGCTTTGTGCGAGCATTCCCTTGCAAAAAACTATCGCCATTTCTTCTACGGTGGGACAGAAGGAGTGCCAGAGTTATTGGCTGAGAAGTTGCAATTGCGTTTTTCCGCTTTACAGGTGGTTGGGACATGCTCTCCACCTTTCCGGCCGTTGACACCGGAGGAGGATGAGCAGGTTGTGGAGATGATCCAAGCTGCAGGCCCAGATATCGTCTGGGTCGGTCTCAGCACACCCAAACAGGAGCGCTGGATGGCCGAGCATCTGGGCAAAATCAACGCCCCCGTGATGATTGGTGTAGGTGCGGCTTTTGATTTTCATGCAGGGTTAAAAAAGCAAGCTCCGCGCTGGATGCAGCGCAGCGGATTGGAGTGGTTTTTCCGGCTTGTCACAGAACCTAAACGCTTGTGGAAGCGTTATTTGATCAATAATCCTTTATTTGTCATCCTGGTATTGGCCCAATCATTAGGATTGAAGCGGTATACTTTGGAGTAACCGTTCATTGGGGAGAGTGAATCATGTTTCGTCGATTTTCGATTAATTTCGCCATTCTTTCGATGGCAGTGGATAGCCTTCTTATCCTCCTGGGTCTGATCACCGCCAATACCCTGCGCCCGTATCTGAGCCGCCTGCCCTGGGTGGTTCAGGTGTTTATCCCCACAGACATACCCCGCTATCTGTACCTGGTCTTCGTACTGGTGTGGGTGGGCGTGCTGCTGGTTTTCTCACTCTACGATGGGCGGCGCAACCTGCGCGCCGCTGATGAGTTTACCGCCCTTACCTTGGGATCAATCCTGGCTGCCATTACCCTGGCCGGGGTGCTGTTCTTTTCTTACCGGGATATCTCGCGCGTTCTGTTCATCTCTTTCTGGCTGATCTCGTTCTTATTTCTTGTCATTTGGCGTTTAGGAGCCAGATTACTCTTCCACCTGCAGAATGGCGGGAATCCGGCTACGCGGCGGGTGCTGATCGCCGGGGCAGGTCCATTGGGACGGGGTCTGGAGCGGCGCATCGAAGAAGCGCATGCACTGGGCCTGGAATTCGTGGGTTTCTTGGATGACGATCCTGACAAGCGCCGGCAACACGACGAAATCCTGGGACCGCTCGACCAGGCCCGGCGGGTGGTAACAGACCATCGAGTTCAGGATGTGATCCTGGCGTTGCCCACCCGGGCTTACCAGCGTGTTGATGAGTTGGTAGCTGAGTTACACGACTTGCCTGTAAAAGTTTATCTCATCCCGGATTATTTCCACTTGGCCTTGCACAAAGCCGTGATGACGGAGTTTGCCGGTATCCCCATGGCGGATTTGCGGGCACCAGCCCTGAACGATTACCAGCGTATGATCAAGCGCGTTTTTGATCTGGCGTTTTGTGTATTGACGTTGCCCTTTGTTTTACCTGTGATGGGGGTCGTTGCCTTAGCGATTTGGATTGATGATCGCGGTCCGGCATTATTCCGTCAGCTACGTGTGGGGGAAAATGGGGCTCATTTTGAGATGCTGAAATTCCGCACCATGGTGCCAAATGCCGAAGAGTTGCGTCAAGAAGTCGGGAAAGTAGATGAAGATGGCAACTTGATCCATAAGACACCGGACGATCCCAGAGTCACCCGGGTGGGACGATTTCTTCGCCGAACCAGCCTTGACGAACTCCCGCAATTCTTTAATGTCTTCAA
>PNNU01000274.1 GCA_013824385.1 Anaerolinea sp. | reverse complement strand
ACTTTGCAGCCTGGCTATCGCCACGTGAAGCAGCGATCCTCGCTAGTTCGATATGAGCCCAAATCAGGTATGCTGGAGAACCATCCAGTTGAAGGGCATGCTCAAGGAGCGCAATTGCTTCGTCCAAGCGCCCTTCCGCCTTATAGTAAGCACCCAAAGCGACAAGCACAGGAACACTATCAGGATTCTTTTCCAAGAACCTCCTAAGCAGATCAACCGCCTCTGCTGACTGCCCTTGGGTCCAATACAATTCTGCCAATTGAGCTACAGCAACGCCTTTGCCGGGTTGCTTCTCCAAGAACGTCTCGAGCAAACGAGCCGCATCGTGCAACCTGCCCTGCTCTTGGATAACCTGAGCAAGGGCATTGACTGCCCCCTCGTTGCCTGGATCGAGTTCAGTCGCATGCTCGAATTGCTGTTGCGCGTCAATTAGACGCCCTGCTTGCCAATACAGATCTCCCAGATACATTAATTGCCAAAAGGAATCCGAATCCGGACTGACAGCCTGTTCCATCTCGGTAATCGCGCCGACCAGATCACCATATCCTTCCCACAAGACCCTGGCCTTAGAATAATGGAGCCACGCATTGGACATTTGCCATGATTCAAGAATTTGGAGTAATTCCGATGCATAGGTCCATTGTTCTTGCTGTAATGCATTTTCGACTAACTCATGAATATGATTAAACCGGCTTTGAGATATCTCCTTCCACATTCCGGATTGCTGCCAGGCTATTTGAAAATGAGGCAAGTCTGATTCAAACAAGAACTGTTCCCCCAGTCGTACCAATGCTATTCGCCCACGACTATCAGAAGCCAATATTCCGCCGTCTAACACTGGAATAACAGGAGATAGCTCGCCACGCGCTATTTGAATGTATACCCACCAAATCAAAATTCGAATTTCCTTTGGATTCTTTCCAAACAATCCGAATAGATTGTCGCTGACTCTATCAAGTAGTTCAGCATTATTTTGTACAAGTAGCACATGATTCACCTCAATTGCTCGCCGGTTCACCAAAAGGTTTTTTGCCCAATCTTCAGAACGAGTGCACAATAGAAAAATAGCCCCCACAAAAAGTATCACAAGACTTATCCAATACCAGCAAAGTTTTGTCACTTTTTCTTCCATATCCCACGCAACAAGTAATATGATAGAGCCAACGGTCCGATTGCTAGAGAATCATAAAGCCGAGGCTCGCGAACAAAAAGCCCCGGGAATAATAGTCTCATCAACAAGTCGTAAGATATGCTGCGCCTCATGTCCAGCCTTAGGCTAGTATAAAGTAAAGCACGAGCCATCGGGATATCACCTTCCAAGGCTGCTTTTTTTGCTTCGAAAAGCTTCAGAGTGGCTTCAATTCTTCGCTTCGTGCCAGATTTATCCGGTGTTATGCTTTGATCACAAATATCCAGGGCTCTTTGTGCTATCCTGATTATCGCCTGCAAGTGCACATGGTGTCGAAGCATAAAGTTAGTTTCAAATCTTTGTTTCGTGCTGGGTTTGTCCAGTGTTACGTTATTACGGTCACCTACATTCAAGGCTTTTTTTGCTATTCTGATCATCGGTTCCAGGTGCGCACTGTGATCGACATTATGCGCACCAGTTGGATGGTGGGTATGCTCTATGAGTGGTTGGCGACATGCCGCAAAAGGAAAGCGACTTGCAAGCCTTAGTGCATAGTCATCATCCTCATAGAACAAAAAACTCTCGTCTTGGAAGCCGATTTCTTCCAGGCATCTCCTGGCTACTAGCATGTCTCGCGGTGCAATCATCTTAAAGGTAGCAAGCGGTTCAAACAAACATCCGTCTATCTGCTGCCAAGAGTGAAACTGGACATGCATCCTCCTTCCCCCAGCATCAACTGCAAATACATTTGAATAGGCGATCAAGACACCGTGCTGCTTAATAGCCTGGATTTCCCTTTCGATCTTCTCGGGTAGATAACGGTCATCACCATCCAAGGTTGTCACATAGTTCCCGCTGGCTGCCCGGAGGCCGGCATTCCGGTTCCTCGTTGGCCCCACGTTGCGGTCTTGAATTATGAACTTGATCAAGTTTGGATACCTACTGGCGTATTCACATATCAATTCCCTGGAGCCATCAATCGAACAGTCATCACAGATAATTATCTCATAAGGCCTAACGGTTTGGTTAAGAAGACTCTCGATAGCCTTAGCCAGATAATTTTTCTGGTTGAAAGATGTAACAACAACACTCACTTTCATTTCTTCATACATTGTGATAGTTACCTGGTCTACTCCACTCGCCTTCGTTTTGCTTATGCTGACCGTTGTTCCTTAGTTACATAAGAATGAATCTTGCGAAACTGGCTGAATTCCTTTACGAAGGCGATATCCATCGCAGACATGGCCCCACCTAACGTCAACTCCAAGGATACCACCCGCCACGCCCCAACGCAGGTACATTCTAGTAACAACCGATACTGGCGACCAAATATATCGTAAATCACAAAACCTCGTTGTCTTATGAGCTGGTTATGTTGCGGCCCTGATTAAAGAAGCACAAATCTCCTCGCCAAATTGATTCAATGGCAATGAATAGCGCGCAGCAAAGGTTTTGAGTTCGCAACATCTTTCTTCGTCCATGCGGCCGGATTCATCAACACATCTGCACAATGCTTCCTCTAATTCCTCCGGATTGGATTCGTCGCATACCACTCCTAGGTTGTAACGCTTAACGAGCTCACCAACGAGGCCAAATTCAGATGCTACCACAAGGCGAGCATAGGCTGCCGCGTGGATTAATATGCCACTTGATCCTCTTGCATGCACATACGGCATACAGACTACATCTGAGGCTGATATGAGAGTTACAAATTCGCGATCTGTCAGAAACTGGTCGAACAAGAAAAGCGGGATGTCCGGACAGGAATCATGCAGGCCAGATACTTTGCTGTAGAAAGAACCGCGAATCGTCGCCTCAACCTGCCCGGCAAACACAATGGCTACTTTCTTACGAAACCCAGAGTTTTGCTCAAACCCTTTCTTCAAAGCTATCAGGAATTCAAAAACGCCCTTCCGCTGCTCTATAGCCCCAGGAAATAATATGATGACTTTGTCCTCTGGCAGGTCAAACTGCTTGCGCGGCTTGGAAGGGACCTCAATATGAATGGTATAGTCCGGCAAAAATCGAAACTTGGATGACTTTAGGATTGCGTTATAAAAACTAGGGGCAAGTGGATCATGCATCAGTATCTCCGTAACCGCTTGACGGTGGCTCACAATGAGAGTCTTGATGTAAGCTGATAGATACTTCCGCACCGTTAGCCCTTTTCTTGATCGTGCAGAAGAGAATTTGATATAGTGTAGAAAGGGTCCTTGTAGCGCACCAACGATTTTTACTCTCGTCGCCCAAGGAGGCGAGAAGGCTATATCCCTCATCAAACCTTCGAGATTGAGGGCTACGCAACATACCTCCGCTTTGTCTTCTTCTGCGCAGCGTCGGATGACCTTAAGAGGATGGGGGGGATAGGAGATCTTGTCCCAACCGGCCACTTCTAGGACTTTGAAAGTGATGTCATTAGCGAGTAATCCATCAGAACGGATGAACTGTGAGCACCAGCTTTTGTGAACTTCAAGGAAGTCCTGCTGTACCCAAACAACCAGTTTGTACCCCGGTTTGAGTCTCTCGAATGCCTCAACCACACTGCAAATCCATATCGATGTGTGTCCTCCCACAAAAAACTCAACATATGTAATCGTTTTGTTCTCCGTCATTTCTCACCATGTTTCTACGTTCCTGGGCCTGTTAACCTTAGCATTAGGAAAGAACGCGGTTCATAAATACGGCATCACAGTGTAAGGGTATTCCGCGACTATCATATATGTACCCCGTCATTCCCCGCAACTCGAAATCTAAATTATGTAATGCAGCGTAAATGTCCTTGAATAGAGGCCGTTCTTTTTGCGCTTCAAAGAATACGACTTCAACGACGACTAGACGAGTCCTCTTAAGAGTCTCTTGCCCGCCGGCAAAGACCTGCAATTCATAACCCTCCACATCCACCTTCAATAGATCCAATGCTTCAAGTTCACACTCAGCAAATACTTCATCAAGTGTCCGCACTTGAACTTCCACTGTTGCTACGCGTTGCATGTCCACACCATAATACGAACTCAAGTCATCAACGGGTTCCAACAAAGAACTGCTCGGTGCATTCGCCAAGACGTTAAGGATAGCCTTTCCTCGTTCATGCCCAAGAGCACAGCCGAAGACTTTCTGGCGCGGAGCAAGAGACATAGACCTGAGAAGAGGCAACAAATCCGGCAGCGGTTCAACGAGACCGATAAACTCAGGGTGATACAACTCTGCGAACTGCCTGGCAACATCCCCGCGATGTGCACCGATATCCAAAACCGTACGCGGTTTCCAAGGTATAACCTCGGGCCAAACTCTCGCTGCCTCTGAGAGCACGTCGCCCAGCACTGGCTTTACCACGCGCCAATCCCCTAGGTGATAAAGGTTCTTTCGGGCACCAATCTGCTTATACAGAACTATCAGAAATCGCTTGAGAGGGTTCATCACGCTTCGCTGACTACGAAGGTTTATAGGCAATCACGGATTGCCCATACCAGCTTCGGTCAATTAAATCCTGGCGCATGACCGGCACAATGATACCGAAAGACTCAATTACAGAGAGCTTCCAACCCCTTTCTATTAGCCAAAGCCCAATATCTTTGGCGCCGTACCCAAAGCCAGCAGTGGTCATATCCGCAAATTCTATGACGAGTTTCAGTGCTGGATTCGCCTCCAACGTTTTCTCCATTCCCTGCAATATAAAGAGTTCGGAACCTTCCACATCTATCTTGATCAGATCAACCCTAGGGATTCGACGAGTATGCAAGTAGGAGTCGAAGGTCATGCATGGAACGCGACAGTCCATGAACGCTTGGTTTACAGCAGTGGGATGAGTAATGGCGCCAGCAGAGTTATATCCGTCGAATCCAGGCGGTCCCTCGTGGAATTCCAGGTCACCGTCACGATCAAAAAGTGCTAATTGCTCGACATCCACGTTGCTCAAGGCATTTATACGAACGTTCTCCTTCAGAATATCAAAAGTACGCTGCGTAGGCTCGAATGCGATGACCCGCCCATGGGGTCCGACCTGCTTTGCCATTAACACAGTGAAAAAGCCT
>PNNU01000273.1 GCA_013824385.1 Anaerolinea sp. | reverse complement strand
TCATGCACTCATTGAAATCTTTTTTTACTGACCGTCTAAAATCTGACTTGATCTTGTTATTGGCCGCCATTGTGTGGGGCGGCGGCTTTGTTGCCCAACGCAGCGCCTCATCTCACCTGGGGTTTTTCGCTTTTAACGGCGTACGATTTCTACTGGGTGGATTGGTCATGCTGCCCTTCGTAATTAAACGCCTGCACAACAAACCCGGCCAACTATTCTGGATACTTCCCGCTGGAGTGATTCTGTTCGCGGGCAGTTCTCTGCAGCAAGCGGGTATCACCACGACTTCAGCAGGCACCGCGGGGTTTATTACTGGTGTCTATGTCGTGCTGGTTCCGCTATTGATGACCCTCTTTTGGAAGCACAAGACCAAACCCGTGATCTGGTTTGCAGCCCTGGCTGCCTTGGGTGGCACTTATCTCTTGAGCACCGGGGGCGCGGAGCTTACACCCTCCAAAGGAAACCTGATAGTGCTGGTTGGTTCATTGGTATGGGCTTTTCATGTGATAGTGGTGGGGTTTGCAGTCAAAAAAGTGGATGTCTTTGTCTTTTCAGTCGGGCAGTTTTTACTGTGCGGCTTACTGCACATGGTTTCGTCACTCTTCGTTAGCCCGCCCACCTGGGCAGCCATTCAAGTTTCGTGGCTTTCCATTTTGTATGCCGGTCTTGGATCGGTGGTAATAGGTTTTACTTTGCAGGCAATCGGTCAGCGCAAGGCCCCCGCCTCGGATGCCGCCTTAATCCTCAGTCTCGAATCCGTTTTTGCGGCGATCTTTGGCGCGCTGATTCTCGCTGAAACCATGAATTTTATCCAGATCGTCGGATGTGCGATCATATTGGCTGCCATTGTGATTGCCCAGTTACCCGCTTTTCAACCCAAGAGTATTGAAAGTGAACCACCGGAGCAGCCACAGCCAGGTATGCTTTCTTGACACTGCCAATGGCCTATGTTAGAGTTGCCATCAGATCATAAATCCGCCCTTCATATGAGGTTATCGTTTTGACTCACCCACACCAGCAGGCTCTCATTGATCGCATGCGCGTGTTACAACGCTCCTCACCTGAAGTGGAGGCTGCTGCTTTAATTAGCCCGGACGGGTTGATCATCGCCTCAGCTTTAAAACCCGAGCTTAACGCGGATCGCATTTCAGCCATGTCAGCTTCCATCCTTTCACTGGGTGAAGGTATTTGCAAAGAAACTGTCATAGGCAAGCTGGAACAGGTACACATCCAGGGCGTGGATGGACATATCGTATTAATGGCAGCCGGTGAGAAAGCTGTCCTTACGGCATTTATAGCAGCGCAAGCAAAAATGGGTGTTCTGCTGATGGATATGCGTCACGCAGCGGATGACCTTGTGAAGCTATTGACACAAAATAATTAATAACAGACCGAATAACAGGTCTTTGAAGACAGGAGCGTGGATGAAAATTGCGGTTGTAATACCCACCTACAATGAAAAAGAAAACTTGCCGAAGATCACCGCCCAATTGATGGCGCTGCCACTTGAGCTGCACTTATTAGTCATCGAAGACAACAGCCCTGACGGCACAGGCCAGGTCGCAGATGACTTGACCAAACAATATCCAGGCCGGGTGAGCGTGATGCACCGCACAGGCAAACTTGGTCTTGGCACGGCATATATTTCAGGGTTCAAACAATTATTATCCACTGATGTAGATGTGATCGCACAGATGGATGCTGATTTTTCACATCCGCCCGAAAAACTGTTGGAAATGGTGAATGCGCTGCAATCCGCGGATATTGTCGCCGGTTCGCGCTATATTCCTGGCGGCAGCCTGGATGATAAATGGCCGATCTGGCGCAAATGGCTTTCGGGTTTTGGCAACGTGTATGCGCGTACCATCCTTGGAATGTCGCTCAAAGATGTTACTGGCGGGTTTAGAATGTGGAAACGTGAGGTGCTTGACGCCTTCCCAATTGACGAAATCCGCGCCAATGGGTATGTCTTCCAGGTCGAGATGGCCTATGTCGCGTTGAAGCTTGGTTTCCGCTTCAAAGAGATTCCCATTCACTTCAACGAACGGATTTACGGCCAATCCAAGATGAATTTCAGAATTCAGATTGAAGCGGCCATGCGCGTTTGGGAATTACCCGGACGCTACCGGCATTTGAAGAAGGTGAAATAGATGAATTGACCTCCGCGGATTCTAATCCGCGGGGGTCTTGTATTAGGAATCTGTTAAATCATGATTAATGGCAAGTCCCGGGAGTCTAAAAACCAGACTACCGGGATTATTTAAGATCAATATCCGATCACCGTCCCCAGCCAGAGGAATAAAATGGTCACAGGCAGTACGACCAGCCAGAGTTTCGCAGTCCACTTGATCCATTTGCCGTAGGACACCGCCGCCAACCCCAGGGTAATGAGCAGCACCGGGTTGGTGGGATAAGCCAGGTTTGAAAAGCCGTCTCCAAAGCAGTAAGCAGTGACTGTCAGTTGACGGGTCACACCCACCAGGTCTGCCAGGGGTGCCAGGATAGGCATCATCAATACAGCCTTGGCGCCTGCCGAACCAATGAAAAGTTCCATGACCAACGCCAACACATAAATAATGATGATCGCGAAGAGTGGAGAAGTCGTCTGAAGCATGCCTGCCGCGCTATGGAGGATGGTATCCATCACGCCGCCGGAAGTCACAATGAATTTGATACTGGCCGCCATGAGTAAAAGCGGAATCCCTGGCGCCATGCCGCTAATCCCCTCAAGCATGGCCTTGCCAATCAGCTTGCCCTTGGCGCCCGAGATGAAACCTGAAAGCAGCCCGCCGACAAAGAAGAGCACCCCCACCAACGGCAAAGCGTAATCAGACAGGAATTGAATTTTGGAACTTCCGAACAAGGTCAAAATTATTAGCACCACGAAAGCGCCAAAAGTAAGACCAGCCAGGCCTAGTCTGCCACCACCGGCTGCCATTCCCTCCAAATCAAGTTTGGAATATCGTTTACGTTCTGCCTGGTCTTCCTTGAAGATATAAGAGGCTTCAGGGTTGCGGTCAATTTTCTTGGCATAAGTGATCAAAAACCAGATCAGCACAAGATAAACCGCGATGAAAATGGGAATGCGGAACGCCCAGCCGGAAAATGCGGGTAACCCGGCTAATTTCTGCGCCACACCGATGGTGAAGGGATTAGTGATGGCTGCCGAGAAACCCATGTTGGTGGCCAAAATGCTCATGCCGAGACCCACCAGCGCATCCCAACCCAGAGAATAAGATAACGCGATCATCAACGGAACGAGAGGCACAATCTCTTCAAACAAGCCCAAAAATGCACCCAACAGCATGAAGAATAAACAGATCACCACCAGAAGCAGATATTTTTGCTTGCCGAAGGTCTTTACAATTCGCGCCAACACGGATTTGAGGATGCCACATTTATCCAGCACTGCAAAGGCGGCGCTGACCAACAGAATGAACACAATGATGGTAATGATCACCAGGGCGTCGGGCCCGCCCAACACTTCAACAGGTGAGGTAAACCAGCGCCAGACGGGATATTGCACACCCGTGGTGGTCTGGTAGGAATCGGGATTGATCACCGAACGTCCGTCCACCAGGGTGCGTTCGTAGCTGCCAGTGGGCAGTACGCGGGTCAAAATGCCCGCAACGATCATTAATAAGAGAATAATTACAGCAGATTGAATAAAGGCTTTCTTGCTGATCTGTGCACCAGCTTTTTCGTCCATGGGTGACCTCGTTATGATGATTGGATTTGAAATAGTGTATAAGCGGTTGGCGTGGTTGTCAACTTAAACTTGGAATTTGATTTTAGGTTTGCGCCTGATTCTATGTCAGCGTAATATACATTTTTGTATACTAGCTTGACACAGATTTCAATAGAATTAAACAGATATTAAGAGTTAAAGGTGAGAAAAATGCTCACTTTTAACTCTTAATATCCAATATGAAAAAATCAACTCATAATAATTCCCAAACACTGGTAAGATAATTCAGTTTAAAATTCTTATTTTCAGATTGAAAAAGGCTGCATGCCCGAAACCACTCACAACATCACCATTGCAGGTAAAACCATCCCCTATAAGATCAGGGTATCCACGCGCGCAAGACGGCTGCGGATCACTGTCTCGGCCAGCGGGGTAACGGTCACGCTGCCCAAAGGTGTGCCCCAGCGCGAGGCTGAATCCTTTTTGAAGCAAAACGTGGTCTGGTTGAATGCGCAATTGGAACGCACTGCCAAACTGGTAAAACCCTCCCTGCTGCCCGCGGATGTGATGCTCTGGCACGGCGAAGCCGTACAGCTTCAGCGCATCGAAGAAGCGGACCGCAAATCACGCGTCAGGGTGGAACCCGCCAACGGACGGTTGCGAGTCTATATGCCGGCTGGATCCAGAGCGTCTACCCGCCTGGCAGCCGAAGCTTGGATGCGCGCCAATTCACGTGCGGAAATCGAAAAGGTGGTTGTGGAACAAGCCCGCCGTATGAATGCCAAACCAAAAGCCGTTAGCATCCGTGACCAACGCACCCGCTGGGGCAGCTGCTCAAGCCGCGGCAATCTGGCTTTCAACTGGCGCCTGGTGATGACCCCCCCCGGCGTATTGGAATACGTAGTTGTACACGAATTGGCGCATCTGTTTGAACTCAATCACTCCAAAGATTTTTGGGACATCGTCGCCAACTATTGCCCGAATTATAAGAAAGCCCGCGCATGGCTGCGAAAAAACGCATCCTCTTTACGTGTAGAGTAATGCTGGAAACTGAAACTCACACAAGGTATAATTCTCGATTATGGAATTCACTTATTTTAAAAACTTCCCCATTGAATTAAAAGAAGAATGGAACCAACTGCTTGCCAAAAGCGTGAATGACCTGCCTTTTCTACGCTATGAATACCTTGAGGATTGGTGGAAGACGCGCGGCGGCGGCGAATGGCCGTCTGAAGCCGAACTGGCCATCCTGGCGGCGCGTGAAGGCACAGAACTGGTGGGCATCGCCCCCTTCTTCCTCACTGAGCATGAAGGCGTCAAAAAGTTAATGCTGCTAGGCAGCATTGAGATCAGTGATTTTCTTGATTTAATCGTCTCCATGGACCGTGAACGCGAGTTCATTGACGCTCTGCTGAAATACATTTCTGATCAGTTTATCCCCCAGGGGATTCATTCAATTGACTTGTTCAACCTGATCGA
>PNNU01000272.1 GCA_013824385.1 Anaerolinea sp. | reverse complement strand
ACAATGGGAATGATTTTCTTAAAACTGTGCAAGTCATCCTGGCTGACAATCGTAAAGATTGTCAAACCCGTCAAGATCAGGGTCATAAACCAGAAGAAACTGCGGGTCTCTTTTTCTGTATTAATAATAGTGGTGGTTGATTTTTCCATATGTATATAAATTGTATTCCACCTTCATCAGTTATGCCACTGCCGCTATGGACACTGTACGAAAGTACAGGTCAATGTCAGTCTATCGGCCAATGGTGAGGAGGACGGATCAGGCATAAACTGGAACTGTCAGATTACATACAGGAGAATAATCATGCAACCTGCAATTTTTGTTCAAAATCTTCACAAGACCTTTCGAAACGGCAGCAGTTTAAAAGCTGTGGATGGCGTCAGTTTTGAAGTAAACCCGGGTGAAATCTTCAGCCTGTTGGGACCCAACGGTGCAGGCAAGACCACCACTATTTCAATGCTTTCAGCTCTATTGAAACCGGATAACGGCTCCACCGGTGCCAGCGACATCCGCATCATGGGAAAGTCGCTTATGACAGAGCCTCTGGCCGCCAAAGCCATGATCGGTGTGGTACCCCAGGATATCGCTCTTTATCAAGACCTGTCCGCCCGCGAAAACCTTCTTTTCTGGGCCAAGATGTACGGCTTGAAAGGTGCCTTACTGAAAACGCGAGTTGCCGAGGTGCTTGATTTAATCGGATTAACTGACCGGGCCAACGACCGCATCAGCAAATATTCAGGCGGTATGAAACGCCGCGTGAACATAGGTGTGGCGCTGCTGCACCAACCCAAGGTGATCTACATGGATGAACCCACCGTGGGTATAGATCCTCAAAGCCGGCGCAGCATTCTGGACGGTGTGATTGCCTTGAAAAACCAGGGCATGACAGTTCTTTACACCACCCATTACATGGAAGAAGCCCAGGAGCTCTCAGACCGCATCGCCATCATGGATCACGGCAAGATCATCGCCAACAACACCCACGACAATCTGATCCGTCTGGTTGGACAAAAAACACGCATCTTGCTTTCGATCAATGCCGAACCCGATACTATTGTCGAAACCTGGAAGAACTGCAAGGGAGTTTCAACCATAGTAGTAGAAGAATCAAAGATAAATCTTCTGGTGGACGATTCCAACATTGTGCTACCGCACTTGTTTGAAACCGCCGCCGTGAAAAATGTGCGCATCACATCTGTGGAAATCCAGGAACCCAACCTTGAAACTGTTTTCCTGCACCTCACCGGCCGCGCCTTGCGGGATGCGTAAAGGAGCATCGATGAAATCATTAACTATTGCGCTCAATGACTTGCGTCGATCTTTTCGCAGCACCTTTGCCCTGTTATTCATGTTCGGCATCCCTTTGTTGGTGACCGGTATGTTCTTCGTCATGTTTGGAAATATCAAAAGCAATGATGCACCGGTCATCAGCACCACCAAAGTCGCGCTGGTCAACCTGGATGCGGGCAACACTCAAACCGGCCAACTCGGTCAAACCCTGGTGGAGGCTTTACAAAGTGATGGCCTTTCCAATTTGATGGAAGTCACCCTCGTCAAGGATGCAGCGGCTGCCCGTGAAATGGTTAACACACAGCAAGCTGGTGTGGCTATCATCATCCCGGCCAATTTCTCTGACTCTTTTTCTGATACTCAAGCCAAAGTTGAAGTTGTGTTCATCCAGGACCCCACGTTGACATTGGGTCCCCAGGTGGTGCGCTCAGTACTCAGCCAGGTGCTGGATGCATACGCCGGTATTAAGATCACTGTTGCTGAATCACTTAAAATGGCCGAAAACGGCAGCCTGCCTTATACAGAGATCAACCGGATTGTGGCCGAATACATGGCTGCCACGAAATTTTCCTCTGATAATACTCCTTTGATCGATCAACATTCTCCTGCTGCACAACCTGAAAAAAGCCCCATGGTGGCGCTGGTGGGTCCGATCATGGCAGGCATGATGATCTTCTACGCCTTTTTCACCGGAGCCAATACAGCAAATAGCATCTTGCGAGAAGATGAAGAAGGTACCCTGCAAAGGATGTTCACGACCCCCACCACCCATTCAGAAATTATGCGAGGCAAATTCTACTCAGTGGGATTGACAGTTATCGTTCAGGTGACTGTTCTGATGATCGCAGCACGACTCATCTTCGGCATCCAGTGGGGGATGTTGGCTTCCGCGGCACTGACAGCCCTTGCGATCGCCTGTGTCGCCGGCACCTTTGGCATAATGCTGGTTTCTTTCTTGAAAAGCACCAAACAAAGCGGCATCATTTTCGGCGGAGCTCTCACCGTAACCGGCATGTTGGGTATGGTCAATATTTTCACTGGCAATCCGCAAGGCGCCCCGCTGGGCATCGTACCACTCTTCACCCCTCAAGGGTGGGCAACACGCGCAATCCTCGCCGCAATGGACGGTGCGCCAGTTGGAACAATTCTTCCCAGCTTGCTGACCCTACTAACCATGAGTATCGCATTCTTTGTAATAGGCGTCTGGCGCTTGCAAAGACGGTTTGCCTAATTTTTCGTGAATCGAATCAATAACTGGAGTATCGTATGTCATCCATTTTCAATATCGCCCTGAAAGACCTGTTACAAATCGTCCGTGATTGGAAATCCTTTCTGTTTCTTCTGATCATGCCGATAGCCTTCACTTTTTTATTCGGTTTTGCCTTTAGCGGAAATTCAGCCAAGGAACAAGACTTCAGGCTGCCGGTTGGAATCGTGAATCACGATAATCAATCGCTGCTCGCACAGGAACTGGAAAAAAGCCTGTCCAATTCAGCGGTAATCAACCTGCAACCTGGTGAAGAAGAAACACTCATCAATCAGGTTACCAAAAAAGATCTGACCGCTGCACTCATCATCCCGGCAGGTTACAGTGAATCACTGAAGACCAACAGCCCCAAACAACTCATCTTCTGGGTCGATGGTGCGTCAAGTGATGGAATGAGTGCCCAAACCGAGATTAATGTGCAGGCTACACGCCTGTTTAGTGCCGTACAAACCGCCAAAGTGTTGGCGCCCGAAGGCGGAGCTGCCTTTGATCAGATGTTGACAAACGCATTGCTTGATTGGCAGAATCCGCCTGTCGCACTGAGTCAGGCTGATGCCAGTATCAAAGCTGCTGAAAAACAGACTGTGATCGCGGTTGAGAACAAATTCACCCACAGTTCACCGGGGATGATCTTGCAGTTCGCCATCGCGGGTCTCATGAGCTGTGCGCAGGTGATCGTTTCGGAACGTAAAAATCACTGTCTTCAGCGGCTGATGACGACTTCCGCAAACAGAGTTCAAATCCTGTTAGGGCATTACCTTTCATTAGTCTTGATGATACTGGCTCAATTCATTTTGTTGATCACCTTTGGCAGCCTGATCTTGAAGTTGAACTATTTCAGCCAACCTCTGGCCACCCTTCTCATCGCTGTATCCGCAAGTTTGGGTATTTCGGCGTTGGGATTACTTATTGGTGTGGTCTCAAAATCAGAAGAACAAGCCATTGGGGTCTCGATGATCTGCATGTTTCTGTTTGCAGGGCTGGGCGGAGCCTGGGTA
This sequence comes from Anaerolinea sp., assembly GCA_013824385.1. Next base: position 1,618 of record PNNU01000272.1, on the reverse strand, counting down.
CCGCTGGAATTCACTGGCAAGACCTTTCAAGCCATCGGACATTTCACCCCACTGGCCTGGGCTATGGATGGATTTAAAAATGTACTTTCAAGAGGGCTTGGACTCGAAGCCGCGTGGCTGCCAGCCGCTGCCCTGCTGGGATATGCAATCGTGTTCTTTGCCCTGGCGAGTTGGAAGTTCAAAACGGAATAAACCATACCTGGATTCCATATTACATAGATAAAAATCAGACAATACTAACGATTTTTATTAATAAAAATGAAGTTGACTCTGTTTTATCGTGGAATTCAGGTATTACTCAATTTATAAGGAGAACCTTTTTATGCCCGACCTGAAGTTCATCACCCTCGAAGTCTTACTGATCATCGTTATACCATTGATAGTGTTATATTTACGCGGAAAATGGCCTTTGAAAACTTTCGTCATTTGCCTCTTTGTCATTCCAGCAATTTGGTACCTCACATATGCACCCATTCATGAGCTGAGTCATGCTTTAGGCACTTACATAGCTGGCGGCAAAGTGACCGAAATCAAACTCATTCCTAATTTCTGGGAAGGCGTATTCGCAGTGGCCTGGATTAAACATACAGTTCTAAATCACCCCTGGCAAAATTTGATCATGTCAGGTGCACCTTATGTGTTGGACGTTGTATCGATTATTGCTGGTGTTGTTGTTATGCAGCGCAATAAGTCCAAAAATGCAATGTGGGTCGGTATTATTTTCATGCTGCTAAGTCTCAGACCAACATTCGATCTGGTTTGTGAAACCATTGGGTTTTATGGCGGATTTAAGGGTGATCTGTGGAATATACAAGGGATTATTGGTTCAACTATTCTTTCATGGCTTCTGATTCTGTCACTGGAGCTTGCCTTGTATTTGCTCTATACCATTTTGAAACGATATGCAGGGTTTAATGAAAAGCTCACTGCAAAGGACTTAAAGATTGCAGAGCAGCATGCTTAGTTTTCAGGATTCAATAAAATAAAAGCAAACCTCGGAAGTCTGTCTGACTTCCGAGGTTTTTTAAGTAAACAGCTTAGTTGATCTCGTTAAAATCAATAAAGCCTTTATCCACATCCACACTTACCAACTGCACCTTAATACGATCGCCAACATCGGGATGGTTCAAGGTTTTCATCAGTTTGCCTTCAACCGGCAACGAAATCAGGCGCACCCAGGTGCCTTTCTCCGCGGCGCCGGTGATGATGGCGTCAAAATGCTCGCCAATGCGATTCTCGAGCAGTATGGCATCGGCTGATTTTTCAACTTGACGTTCGACCTTGTTGGCGGCATTTTCAGCCTGGGTGCAATGTTGTGCAATAGTCTGCAGTTCTTCAAGCGTATATGGCTGTGGTGTTTTATTAATGGCTGACTTTAACAAGCGTTGGGTGACCAGGTCCGTAAAACGCCGGTTAGGCGCCGTTGAGTGGCCATAATCTTTGACTGCAAGTCCGAAATGTCCCGGAAGGTTGCCATCCGGCGGGGTGGCAGTGTATTCTCCCGCACCAAGCAGCTTTATGATTGCCAGTGAGAGGTCTGGAAAGCGCAGCGGATCTGCTGTGCGCTGTTTAACCAGGAAATCTTCAAGCTCTTTGGCGTCAGGTATCGCGGGAAGTT
>PNNU01000271.1 GCA_013824385.1 Anaerolinea sp. | reverse complement strand
CCAGGCAAACTAACCGAGGACGAATGGTCCATCATGCAGAAACACCCCACTTATGCCTATGAGATGCTGTCAGAATTGCCTTACTTCAAGGACGTGCTGGATATTCCCTATTGTCACCACGAATGGTGGGACGGCACAGGCTATCCGCGCGGCTTGAAGGGCGAGCAGATCCCCTTATCTGCCCGCATCTTTGCCATCGTCGATGCCTGGGACGCGCTCGTTTCTGACCGCCCTTACCGCAAAGCCTGGAACAAACAAAACGCCTTGAAGCATATCGTCGATCAGGCGGGCACGCATTTTGATGAAGAAGTGGTCAAATGCTTCGTCCAGATGATGGAAGATAACGAAAAGTGAAGCAAAAGACACCCGATTGGGTGTCTTTTTTCTATCGGATAAGACTCATACTTCGAACCTAGCGAGATAATGTTCATGTCTTGTAGGCATACACTTTTTTGTCTGTGATATTGTGTAGCTGTGTAACACTATTTATCCGACTCATGACCAAGCGGATTATTGCTCGTTTATTATTGGGTTGGAAATTGCAGCAAAATTCATTGATTCAAAAACAGATTCTAGGCTTTCGGTTTGACTGAATTTAATGCCGCAAATTTGGCTGCATATTGTTTATTCGGAATCGTGATCTTCAGATTCGATACTGAAATAGTGTCCGCTATTTTTACATCAACAAAGTCAAAAGCCACATAATCCACATAACGGTTTTTAAAAATAAATTTGACCGGGCCTCGAATGATAAACCTGACGATATAGATTCCCGCCAAAAGTCCTATGACACCCATAATCCCCATACACATGATTTCGGTCTTTGTTATTTTTTCAACGGTGATGTAAACTGAATACGCAAAAAGAATTCCGAACGGGATCCCAAAAATGAAACCCAGAAACAAAACGGCTGTATCCAGCTTTTTTGTGTTCTTAACTTTAGAATAGCAAGCTTGACAGTAGGGAACTTTGGGAGGGATTGTTTTGAAATTATTCATAAAACTGCCGATTTCGTCTTGATTTTCGTCATATATTTCAACTGGTTTGCCGCAAGCGGCGCATTCTTGCGGCCATTGGATCGCGTCCACATTCTCTTCGACGACGAATTTATTTTTCTTGTCCAGGCGGATCTTGGGTTGTAAATCAATATTTGCATCCATAGTAAATATTCTCCTTTAAACTTCAAGAAATTCAATGGATTATTTACCTAGAGTGTATACCAAATTGTTGTTTTTGATAATTGGCGTTATCGAAACCAAAAGGAGTAGGGTGCACCCTTCCTAATGGTTTGTAGCACCGCTTAATCACCCACCAATTAATATTTCCCTCTTGACAAATTAGAATTATTGTTCTAACATTTTCTTCTCTATAAATCCATTTTTTGTCTTTTCTGGCACCTTTACAGCTGAATAACCATTTACCCCACAACCTGTTCTCGATTCGTTCCACGTGATCTATGCGCCCCACCTGTCCCCCGTTTTTTGTGGGCGAGCGAAGCCAGAGGGGTTGAACCCACCATTTATTGGATGAAAAGTTAATTGAGCTGTGTTTTAAAACGATTGAAATAAACTTGCTTCATACCTGTAATTTGATGCATAGAAATTGAAGGAAAACTCACCTTTTTCAAGATCATGAGTTTTTTTCGCCAAAATAATATCTTACGTCATCAAAAGGTGGGTTCAACCACCGAACCCACCGCTACTACCGCAAAGCCTGGAACAAACAAAACGCTTTGAAACACATCGTCGATCAGACCGGCACCCATTTTGATGAAGATATGGTTAAGTGCTTCGTCCAAATGATAGGAAATATTGCAGAAAAAAGAGGAATTATTCATGCTTTATTGATAATCACTTTTCTTTTTTATGACAAAAAAATAGAATAGCTTTTTAATTAATTGAACAATTCATTATTTCATAAAAGTCAGGTGAAATTTCATGAATACAGTAACCTAGATTAACCAGATCATTTGCCTGGTCGTCTTCCAAACTATAAATAGGCAGACTGCTAACTGACTTCGGGTCATTATTGCTTAAAAATGACTGTGCCTCATCAAAGCTGATCATTTGAATGTTTTCTTTTGAACCCAATTCCTCACCTAACAAATAATATTTTAAATATTCAAATTTGTCATAACTGGGATTTATGATCAATCCATTTCTATTGATGGCTGACAAGATATTTTCAATGTAAATTTTGTTGACTGTATCCTTGCTCATGTCATTTCGTTGATAGTTTAAGCTGATAAATATTAATGGAATGATTATTGTGAATACTATAAAAAACTTTTTCTTTCTAGCATTCAACCTACTAAGAATTTCATCAATTCCTATGGCGGTCAACATACTCAAAAAGAAATATGAAGGTATAAGGTAAACCCAAACATCGTCAATATTGTATGAAAAAGTAACAATAAGGTTTCCAATAAAGCCAAGAAGCAAGAAGATTTTTGTTGGTTTTAATTTTGAGAGTAAAAACCCAATAATTGGAAAAGGCATCAACACCAAAAGTTCTCTGACGAAGAAAAAACCAAATTTTTTGATCTTTGCCAATAATTGGCTGACGGATAATAGTTGAAAAATGTTATTCTTGAATTGACCGCCGGTCAAAATGAGGAACAAATCACGAAGATTAGTTACCTTGATTTCTAAATAAGAAGTATCTGGATTTACAGTTGCCCAATACAGATAATAATATTGGCTTGCCCCCAATAAAATGAAAAATAATACAATAAGAATTTTCTTGACATCAATGAATGTTTTTTTGTTTGTTACAAAGACAATGTATATTATTGCTGGCAAACAGGAAATCATTATTAAATGGTTCCCAAACGAAATGGCGTAAAAAAAGCAGGCCAAATAAAAATAAGCATCCTTTTTTGTCAAATGCCATTTAATAAAAAACAAAGTTACAGCCGAAACAAAGAGAAGATTCAAGGAATATACTTCTGCAATAATTGACTGGTTCCAAACCGTCTTACCTAGGCAAAAAGCTAAAACAATTGAGAACGTTACAATTGGTTTGACAGATAATTGACGTAAAGCAAGATATTGAAGAAACGCTGCTCCAATAGTAAAAACAGAAGATAAGAAATTAGCCCTAAGTGCGAGTGATCCAAATTTAAAAAGAGTAACAAAAAAGTGGTTAAGAATCAGGTAAGTTGGATAACCAGTTGCATGAGGTGTACCGAAAATCTTCCCTAAAAATTGGAATTTTGCTGTATCTCCCATATAGCCAATTCCTGGCAATAAAGTTTGTTTATAAATATATCCAAGAATCAAAACAATCAGAAATAGGAAAAGAAGATCAAAATCAATTTTTTTTGTTTGTAAACCAACTAATTTCATCAATAACTCCCCAAAACTTCAAAAATTAATATGTATACCAGACAATTTGCTTTCACGAAGTTCTTGCCGTGTATATATGTTCCAATCGCATTTACAAGATATTAGTTACCCTAATTATATCCGATCGCATATTCCCCCTCGCATATTCCCCATCTTGACAAAATAGAATTTAAGTTCTAATATCTAAAAATTTAGAGGTGTTGTTCTTTTCCAACTTAATAGAGGGCTACATCAAAAAAAATCCAAATTGAAATAGAAACGTTCCAATCATTCCCGCATTTTTTTTGTAACAATTCAAATCACCCAATCCGTCAATCCCGATTCGGATTTATTGGCGCGAATACGGCTATTTTTCAAAAATCAGGTTTTTCAATCTCAAAACCGATTTGTTTTCTTTGTTTTCGATTTTTTCTTGGAACAAATACAAATCATTTCTCAATTTAAATCACCCAATTTGAGATTGATTGATAGTGATTTTACACCTCAAAAAATAATCGTGCATAAAAACAAATGAAAAACAAATTACATATTATCAGGTGCATACGCTTCACGAATTACGGTTCACGGTTCACTAATCACTACACTCACCAAAAAGAGACACCCGCGAGGGTGTCTCTGACTTGATTATTGTTCTTCGATCTCGATCGAGTTGATCTTGACCGCTTCAGCTTCTCGGTTGGATGGATCACGCGCGGGGATGGAGAACAAGACATCCAGACCTTTGGTGATCTGACCAAACACGGTGTGTTTGTTATCCAGCCAGGGGGTGGCCACATGCGTAATGAAGAATTGTGAGCCATTGGTATTCGGTCCGGCATTCGCCATGGAGAGCACACCCGGTCCGCTGTGGCGCAGGCTGGTGTGAAATTCATCATTGAATTTATAACCAGGGCCGCCCATACCGGTTCCGGTGGGGTCGCCGCCCTGAGCCATGAAATCTTCAATCACCCGGTGAAAAATGGTGCCGTCATAAAAACCCTCACGGGCGAGAAAAACGAAATTGTTGACTGTCTTGGGAACCTTGGCGGCATATAAACTTAGGACGATATCACCTTTATCGGTCTTTAAGGTGGCGGAGTAAGTCTTGTGCGAGTCTATCACCATTTCTGGAGCTTTTGCGTATTGTTTTGCGGTCATTCAAACATCCTTTCCTGAACTCAAATGAACCCTTATTGTATCATAATGGGTGCCTTCACCGGTTTGCGCGTTTACCGCGAATGCTTTGAACCACCCAGGTCACTACAAAAAAGAATGTGCAGATCAATACCACGGCAGAACCGGAGGATATGCTCAAATAAAATGAGACATATAGCCCGATAATACTCGAAAGCACCGCAAAAATTGCCGCCAACAGCATCATCCGCGGAAGACGTTTGGTCAATAAAAAGGCGGTCGCGGCGGGGGTCACCAGCATGGCCACCATCAAGGCCACACCCACGATCTGCATGGATACCGCCACCGTGATGGCGATCAGGATCAACAAAAGGTTGTTGATAAACTTGACCGGCAAACGCAGGGTGGCTGCCAGCAGCGGATCAAACGAGATGACCACCAATTGCTTATAAAAAGCCCAGATGGCAATCAACACCACTGAACCGAAAATCAAAATCGTGATCAGGCTTTGAGGAGAAACGCCCAAAACGTCGCCAAAAAGGAAATGGCTCAGATCCACTGCGTAGCTGCGCACGGTCGAGATCAAGGCGATACCCAGCGCGAACATGCCTGCGAAAACAATACCAATGGAAGTGTCTTCGCGAAGCTGCGATCTTTTACTGATCGCGCCAATTCCAAGAGCTGAGACAATCGCCGTACCCAGCGCCCACCAAAACAGGGAC
>PNNU01000270.1 GCA_013824385.1 Anaerolinea sp. | reverse complement strand
CGCTGCCACTATCAGAAGAATTGCTACCATGACCAGGGTGATCCAATTGGCGCTTGCTCCAGAAAATGGTTTGGGATAAAACCACCCCAAATTTTCGCCAATTGCCAACCAACTGATGGCGAGTAAAGCAGTAGTAACACTAATCCCAAACCGAAGCCGATCCAGGGTTAAACCTGCAAAAATCAGAACAATAGGTAGAGCAATCATAGCTAAATCGCGAATACCCTGTCCGATGGTGGCAATGAAGGTGACGGTACCCAAGGCACTTATAACCAATATAAAGCTGCTGAAGTGCAGTTTTCCAAGCCGAATCATGATAAAGGGGATAAAAAGTAGTACACAACCTGTCAGTGCGGCTGCAACTAAAGACCAATCTTTGAAGAAAAATCCAAAAAATATTATAAAAGCGTATGTACCCCATGAAATAAATATGAGAATAGAAATAAGACGCGCAATTCGCTTATCTTCTTCCTTTTCAAACTTAAAGTTCGATAACGGAAATTTCATTGACTTCTGTTCCCAAAACCAATAAGAGGATTACCGATAAAGCATATTCATCTGCCGCAACTGATTGGGTATGATTGATACTTTATTATGCACATTTTTATCCACTTTGTAATAAAAATATGCTAAATATCAGATTAGAAAATTGCACCTTTTTTGATGCCCGGCAAGAACTTTTTCTGGAGTATTACTAAAAAAAAAGACCGGTTTATTCTTTTGAAAAGAGGATGGATTGAGTATCTTTATACTTGATCTTCCATTTTTTTTCATCCGTCAAAGATGCCGCCAGTTTAGAATCATTCTCTACCAAAACCAGTTGGGTGGGACTTTCATCGAGTAATTGCAACCAATCAGCGCCTGTATAGTAAATATTTTTATAATTACTGACAATGGAATCTTCGTAAATATCCATACGACCATCAATATAGACCAGGTTGTACGGATAAAGTTTCCAAATTAAGTATCCCCCCCAGGTATACGAACTAAAGATTTCTCCTTTGAGATTGTTCTGCAAAATCCATTCCGTTGCTGCTTTTGGAAATTCATTATTCTCAACCTCAGATTGGCGGTTGGTAACCTTGACAAAAGTTAACGCCATTATTGCTGTAAGCAAGACACAAATCACCCAGGAGATTTTCCAACGATAAAACCAGCCTTCTTTATAAGAAGGGATACCAGTTTGTAGCAATGAACTGATTTGTTCTGCCAGTATGGGGATGATAAGAATAACAAATAAAGGGATATGCCGGACTGAACGCAGGGCGCCAAAACAAAAAACTACTGCAAGAATGATTTTTATGGTTGATATGCGTTTGCTTCCTGACAATCCAAAAACAATGAGCAGCAGCAGGATTAAGGCAAATGGCAGCATGTATAACTGGTGAAAATCCGGTGAAACCCATTCCACGATGAATTGTTGCATGGAGGCGTCAGTGAGTGTCTGGAAGGGATAGACCAGGATTTGGATCCCATTCGGATTGGCCAATGTTGCCAATAAGCTAATTATAAAGATGCCGCAAAAAGAATATATTAATACGCGTTGTGTAGTCGTAATTGGCTCTTTGTATTTCAGCTTGTCTACGACAAGTTCAATAAAATTCCCAAGGATATAGATTCCCAGGATGCCCAATCCAAGGAGAAAACCGCCGTGCAGATTTACCCAAAGCACGGTAAGCAGAGGGATGGGGATGAGATAGCGCAGGTGCCTTGTCTCTTGATATCGGTCCAACAAAAAAAGAAAAACAGCCGAAAAAAGCAGCGAAATCATCTGCGGACGGATGCCCCAAAAAGGAATGGATGCACTTGCGCCCAAGAGGATTAACATCCCTGCAATGTATGGTCGTGACTTCTGAATACACCTCAAATAGGAAAAAACAAAGACGGCCAGGGTTATAAGAGAGAAAATTAGGGTCAGTAATCTGAAACCGCCTAATTTATACACAAAATAAATGAACAGGTCTGAAAGCCATTCATGTGCAATCCACGGATGGTTGTTTGCGGTATATGAAAAAGGATCGGCTTTCGGAATGGAATGATTTTCAGCGATCCACTGACCAGTTCTAATATGCCACCAAAAGTCAGGGTCAGAAATAGGACTGAAGGTGAGTAAAAGAATGATGGAAAATATTATGAAAAGAAATAAGAGGTTTCGGTTATTTTTCAAAGGTCGGCCTTTTTTGATTTTAGCATAAATGCAGTAAAACAATCATTAGCCGATGTAGAGCACCTTCAGGGGTCCACTGTCATCCCCCTGAATTGATTAATATATTTACGCTTCCAACCAATCCAATCCACGTTGTATATACTTATCCCAAAAACTCCAATCATGGACACCGGGGCCTTCTTCATAAGTCAGATCAAATGAGTTTTTAAGCAAGAAATCTCGGAATTTGATATTCATGTCATACAGAAAATCTTCTGTACCACAGGCAATATATATTCGAGGTATAGATGCTTTTTGGTTTTTTATTGCTTTTATTTGAGTAAACAGGTTGTTATAGCTTGATTCAAGTTTTTCAAAACTACCAAAGTAATCTTCAATGCTGAATAAGGGATGGATTGGATTTTTGAATGCGGAGACTATATCGACAACACCAGAGAGACTGATCACTGCAGAAAATTGGTCAGGCTTGTTTAATCCTAATTTTAATGCTCCGTATCCACCCATTGAAAGACCGGCAACAAAATTATCTTCTCGCTTATCCGATAAGGGCAATACTGACCTCACATACCTTGGCAATTCCTCGCTAATGAAGGTCCAGTAGGCAGAACCGTGTTCAAGGTCAGCATAAAAACTGTTAGCGACGCTGGGTAATACTACAGCCAGATGATGCTCGGCTGCATATCTTTGAATGTTCGATCCATACAGCCAACTGGAAGAATCTGCACATGCGCCGTGAAAAAGGAACAAGGTTTTGAATTTCCTGCCGGATTGGTAGACTTCATCAAAACTCCGCTTGTCATTGATGTCAACAAAAGCAGGTGGTAACAAAACAGTAATTGCGGCTGGTGCAGCCAAAGCCAGAGATTGAAAATTTAATTGTATCAAAGACATGATTTATCCTTTTTTCCGAAATTAATTGCACCAGTTTCATGACAAATCGAGTCATCCCTATAACCCTAAAAAGAATTGAAAAATCTTATCCGATAAACCTGGCAAAGGTTCATGCGCATAATCCGGGTAAAACAGCATGGATTTAGGGGATTTGATTTTGTTATAGACGGCAAATTGTGAAGATGGCGGACATATTGTGTCCATAAGCCCAATTGCCCAAAGAATATTTGTCTTTATGCGCGGGGCAAGATTCTGAATATCAATGTAGCCAAGCATCTCAAATATTTTGTTTTCATTTTCGTGATTTGCGTCGAAGAACCGGAAATATTCCTGTAATTCTTTGTATGCATCTTTGGCCTGGTCCATTTGCCAAACCCGTTTGTAATCACTTAAGAATGGATAGAATGGAGCAGCGAGTTTGATGCGCGGTTCCAGAGCAATACAGGCCACGGTTAATGCACCTCCCTGGCTGCCACCGGTGGCACCCACCCGATCTGGATCTACATCATGCATTTCCATTATGATTTTGGCCAATTGGGCTGTGTCAAGGAATATTTGGCGAAAGAGCAGTTTTTCTGGTTTACCTATTAATGCATCTTCCAACCCTCGGATGATTTGTCCGTGGTATGTGTTTCCTACCACCCCGCCCGTGTCTTCAGATAACCCGCCTTGCCCACGACAATCCAGAGCAGCAACAGTATAGCCTTGTGCAACATAGGCGAGTTTATCTGACCAATCGCCTGCGTTACCGGTATATCCGTGGAACATCAAAATAGCTGGATGCGGTTTATCAACATTCGACGGACGTAATAATTTTGCATGTACTCTTGCCCCACCGACGCCGGTAAAGTATAGATGAAAGCACTCGACCCCTTGAGCCTGAAAATCAGCCGGGATTAGTTCAAGCCTGGAATCGGTTGATCTCATTTCTTTCAGACCTTTATCCCAGTAATCGTCAAAATCGTGAGGGCGTGGATTAATCCCATTGTAAGTTTTTAATTGATCCAGAGGAAAATCAAAAGTAAGAGGCATATTAATCTCCATTATTTTTGTTTTTTAGTTGATTCTGAAAACTATTTCAATTTAAAAATAACAATATCTACACTATCCGTTGCATTCGGGGTGGCATTGAGCTCACCTACATATGTGCCGAAATTCAGTTCGCCATATTTGCCCGCAAGATTTGTTTGAAATTTGGGTGTTGTTTTAATTATTGAAATCGAATTTGAATTGAAGTAACCCTCATTTTCAATGGCGATAATTTCACCATCGTCCGTTTCAAGCAAATATTTTGCAAAAACGTGGGCTATGCCTTCATCAAGAGTAGTATTCCAATCCGCTCCGCCAGGAACGACTTTGCCTTTAATATTTTTACCCGCAAAAAATCCCCCAACAATTGGAATCACTTGCAAAAAACCCCTGTTTGTTTTGCCAACTATTTTTGGAGCAGCTACTTTTACAGTAAGACGCATCACTTCTTGTGCAGCAAGATTAATCATTTTTTGACCAATCTAAAGATATGAAAAAGGTTCACCGGCCTCAATAAAGTTGATTGGCATCTCTGGCATAAGTGTACTTAGCCAGTCAGGGAGATGCTTCATGCCAGCTTCTTCAGTACGGTTATGGCCCAGAATGATCATGGATTTATTGAACCCAAGTTGGGCCGCATCGCGGACATAAGCACAAGTGGTCCATTCAGTAATATCGCCGCAAATGAGCGCATCCAGCCTGGCTTCATGTATTAATTCTGCGGGCATTTCTTCTCGTCCCAATCCCAGGCTTCCGCCACCGCCCAGAAAACCAACTCGTTCGACATTCGAATTTGGTTCTCCTACAATTCTTGCCATTTTTACATTAAGTGCTGTCTTTAAAAATTTGGTTAATTCACTTACTGTAGTTGCCGGGATTGTATAACAATGATGAAACACCGGATCGCCATATTTTTTCCAGCCCAAATCTTTATCAATCCCTTCAAATATTTTGTCGGGTCTTGTCATATGCATACGATCATGGAACCGCCAAATATTGATTTTATGGTCATTGATCAGTTTCAACTTGTGTAAATAAACCTCGTCGTTCTGCAGCCAATCCGTTTTATCCCAACCCGTAAAATAGGTTGGCTCGTGTGTAATGATCAGGTTGGCTCCCTGAGAAATAGCTGACTTAATCACATCAACCGTTGCCATAAAAGT
>PNNU01000269.1 GCA_013824385.1 Anaerolinea sp. | reverse complement strand
TAATATTTTACAATCCAAAAATATAAAGAAGTCCTAAGTTGATTATGATGACGATCGTCTGTAATAATGATTTATCGTTTTGCATTTCTTCCAATGTCAATTATTCTCTATGCACTTGCAACACTCACCATAGGACATTAGAATAATTGATATAGGTTATTGTTTGATAATCATCGAAAAATTATAGAGTAGGTAAAATGCCCTCTGAAGAACAGAAAAGTTCCAGTTATCTCTTTATTATCCAGCCTCAATTATTGGTTTGGGTGTTGCTAACCTATTCCATCGGGGTCGGACTGGTGAAACACCAGGGCGGCTCATTGGATTGGATAAATATTTTATTTGGCTCTTTGCTCGGAATATTCCTGATCTTGATGCGCAGTTATCTTTCTGCTTTTTTTGATCATCCCAACTCCAAGACTGGCAACCTTCATCCCGACGATCCGCGCTACGCATTGCTTAAAGGCATGGACAGGCAAACGTTATTGGTGATTGCCATGACGCTGCTCACCGCAGGCGCACTGGATACGGTCTTGTTGATGTTTCGGCACGCCATCAATCTTTCGGCGGTATTCATGTTGGGGCTGGCTTTCTTGATCAGTTTCTTTGCTGCCACACCACCGCTGCAATTGGATAGAAGGGGATATGGCGAAGTCGGAGAAGCCATTCTGATCTGCAACCTGGTTCCGGCCATCGGTTATCTGCTTAACGAACCGAGCTTGCATGTGCTGCTAATTATGTTGACCCTGCCCATCACTTTACTCTATCTCGCACTGAAAATCGTAAACTCTCTTGAAACTTATGCGTTTGACCGCACTCACCGAGTTCAATCCATGGTGGTAAGACTGGACTGGCTGCGATCCATGCAGGCGCACAATTACCTGGTGCTGATCGCTTTCCTCTTCGTGGCTGTGTTTGCACTTCTGTGGCAACCCTGGTCACTCACCTGGCCCATGTTCTTACCTCTGGTAATCGGTATTTTTCAAATCATCCAGATTCAGGGCATCATCAATGGCGCTCCTCCACGCTGGAAGATCCTCAAACTGACTGCGGCGGGGACATTTGTGGTGATGGCTTACCTTGTGTCATTCACGCTTTGGATTTCTTAGTTTCGTTTTGTACAGGGTGCGGATTAATCTAATATTTTTCCAATATCAAATAGGTATAATTGGGTAAGAATTGGAGGAATAAATGATAACTGAAAATACCCCCGCACCTGATTTTGCATTATTGGATGAAACCGGCACATCTCGTAAATTGTCTGACTATCGCGGCACGGATGTGATTCTCTATTTTTACCCGAAAGATGACACCCCGGGCTGTACCACTGAAGCCTGCGCCTTTAGAGACGATTACAGCGAATATGAAAAGGCCGGCGTGATGATTCTCGGGCTAAGTGCTGACAGCCCCAAATCGCATGCCAAATTTAAACAAAAATATCAATTACCTTTTACGCTTCTTTCTGACGAAGACCACAAAGTATGTGAACTATACGGCGTATGGGCAAAAAAGAAAATGATGGGGCGCGAATACATGGGTATTTTACGCACCACTTACCTGATCTCAAAAGAAGGGTTGGTTAAAAAAGTCTTTGAAGAGGTGAAACCGGCCGGGCATAGTAAAGAAATTCTGGCGGCACTTTAAAAAAAAGTACGGAGGGCGAAGTAAACCCTCCGTACTTTTTTGATTATTGTAAACTGACCAGGCGTTTGCCTTTTTCCCAAAGTTGTTCAAGGCTGTAATACCTGCGTTGATCTGGAGAAAAGAAATGGACCACCACGTCTCTCAGATCGGCGATCATCCATCCGGTGCGCGAATCGCCCTCGACGGTAATCGGTTGTTTGAACTCACTTTTCGCGTATTCTCTCAATGTAGAAGACAACGCATCCAACATACGGTCACTCGTACCGTTGCAGATGATGAAATAGCTGGTAAATGATGAAATCTCTTGAATGTCGAGGAGGACAATTTTTTCAGCTTTTTTCTCCTCTAAAAAATTTATTACCGCATGTGCTTTATCTAACGCTTCCAGAAGACACCTCTTTTCAATATGGTTAAAAATTCTATCACATCTTTTGACTTAATTTTAAAGTGTGCCGCGAGATTGGTGTATAGATGGGGCCGCCAGGCTGCAATACAGATTTAAACAACACCACTTCGCTGACATGCCAGGGTGAAAGGGAAGCAACCGGAAAGGCGTCAAACTCTTTTTGTAGCGGTTGAACCATCCGCGGATCAACAGTATCAGAAACCCGGCTAAGTGTCAGATGGGGTGAAAATGGCTTGCCTTCCGGGGTGAATCCGAGTGAACCAAGTGCGGCATCCAGTTGTTGAAATAATCCATCCAGTTCGTTACTCATATTGAGCCCAATCCAAAGTGTGCGTGGATTGCGCCAATTAGGAAACGCACCCGTTTTGCCAACCAGAAGAGTGAAGGGAGGTTTTTCGGCTACGACCCGACTGATTGCCAGAGAAACCTCTTTTGCCTGTGTTTGATTGATATCTCCCAGAAACTTCAAGGTTAGGTGTAATTGATCGGTTTTTACCCAGCGTAAACCTGACGGGCTTCTGGGTTTTAATCCACTTTCGAAGGAGTGAATAACCCCTTTGATAACAGGGTCAAGTTCTATTGCAATGAATGCTCGCAGTTTTTCTTCCATGATTCATTTTTATCACATTTTTTGTATCTTGACTTTTAACAGATTGATTTATGGCTATCCTTTTTTGTGGATTAATGGTATAAGACAGTTGCCCTGCTGTGTTCGTGATGTTGTAACATCGGTTTTGAGCCAACACTTTAAAAAAGGATTCCATATATCATTCGAACAACGCGATAGGCTTCGGCCAAGGCGGCGTTTTAGTGGAGGAACCCATCCTGCTTCGGCAGGTTCAAAACTTTGCAACACACGGCATGGTGGGGTTTTTTTTTTCCAACTTCCAACCCAAATTCCCAAATTCCCAAATTTCTCTTCAGATTTAGTGTTGACTTTATAACTCTGCGTTGCTAAACTTAAGATGTTAAAAAGCAGCGACAAGGAGGATTAATGGCAATCACATATAAATTAATTATTCAAAGCGGTACAGGGACGGGGACAGAATTTCCTCTGGAAAGAACTGAATTATTCCTCGGCCGGGATCTGACCAGTGATCTGGTTATTAATGATCCGGAAGTTTCGAGGAGGCATCTCCGACTGGTCCTGGATGGAGCTGCTTATCGGATTGAAGATCTTGGATCCACCAATGGTACCTTTATTTACGGCCAACGGTTAACTGGACCTGTGCTCCTAAAACCCGGAGAAGTAATTACATTGGGAGAAAAGATCGTTCTGCGATACGAAGTCACCAGTACAGATCCAAATGCCACGGTGGCGGTTCAACGCGGAGCGGTTCCACCTGTCCAACAAGAACAGAAAACTGTGGTCCAACCAGTGGTTGCTCCAGTACCAGCACCTGTGGTTCCAGCCCCAGTACCTATGGTTCCAGCCCCAGTACCTGTGGTTCCAACCCCAGTGATTTCAGCTCCGCCAGTTCAGGTTGCGCCGTCAATATCGGCTGTACCCGTCTATCAGCAACCCAGGGTACAAGTTCCTCCGCCCGCTGCGGCTCCGAAAAAGAAAACCAGCGCATTAGTGATCATCCTGATCCTGGTCGGAATTCTGGTGCTGTTCTGCGTGGTGCCGTGGATAATTATTGATTTGACAAATAGTTATTGCAGCTTGTTCCCGGGTATATTAAATATGCTTATTACCAACGCCTGTCCAGTCTAAAAGGTTAGATATACACGAAAACTGGCTTGCGCGTTTTTTGCAAAGCCAGTTTTTTTTTGACCTTTTATCTCTTATAATTATTCTAAAGGTTAATAGACAATGACAATGATGGACGACCAGAATAATACAACATCACCACGCTGGAGCGGCACAGCCAAGCTTGTAGTGGCTATGCTTGCTTCCCTGATCGTTATATATTTGTTATATCGTTTTAAAGTTTACCTTGCACCGCTTCTGGTTTCTTTTTTATTGGCATATTTGTTTCATCCCCTAGCCAGCTACATTAACAGACGACTCAAGATTCCCTGGCGGGTTGTTTCGACCCTGATCTTTGTCCTTTTATTTCTGATCGTCATGGGATTGTTAACTTGGGGTGGCATTAGTATTGTGGAACAAATTCAGAACCTGGTTAATTATCTGCAAAAATTAATCACTGATTTGCCACAATTATTTGCTGATTTATCAAGCAAACCGTTAATGATAGGCCCCTTTAAACTTGATCTATCTCAATTTGATCTGAATTCCTTATGGACCCAAATCCAGGGAGTCGTTTCACCGCTTCTTTCCAATTTGGCAAATTTGATTGGGACCATCGCCTCAGGCGCCGCAACAACAGTTGTTGGCATAATCTTTATCATTCTGATTGCCTATTTTATTATGATTGAGACCGGCGGCGTACGTAGTGATATGGTCAAACTGAATATTCCTGCTTATGAGGAAGATATCAGAAAATTGGGAAACCAAATTGCCAAAATTTGGAATGCTTTTTTGAGGGGACAATTAATCGTAATTGGCATAACGATTGTCATTTATTCAATTCTATTAAGCGTATTGGGCGTCCGATACTTTTTCCTGCTGGCTTTGCTGGCTGGTGCGGCCAGGTTCGTCCCCTATGTTGGACCTTTCATTGCCTGGACGACCTATGCCCTGGTTTCACTTTTCCAGACCAATTATTTTGGAGTGCAGCCTCTGGTGTTTGCACTGATCGTTGTGGGTGTTGCATGGGTGACAGATTTAATTTTGGATAATTTTATTAGTCCACGTGTAATGTCCAATGCGCTTAGAGTACATCCTGCGGCTGTGTTGGTCATGGTGATCATATCTGCCAGTTTGTTTGGTTTTGTGGGTGTACTGCTTTCAGCGCCATTGCTGGCGACTTTAAAATTGATCTCGACATATGTCTTTCGTAAACTAATGGATCAAGATCCGTGGGAGGGATTGAAAACATTACCGCCTCCAGTCCCCATTAGGAAATCTTTTAAGAAAATTTGGAATCGAATTCTTCATCTGTTCAAACGCAAGAATAAAACTGACGAAAAAATCTGAGTTTCCAATTTTACTGATTATCCGACCAAGCCTGTAACAATAAAAAAGGAGAATATTATGGCAGACGAATACGAACCAAAAGTGACCACCCTTGCAGAAACTGACGGCTACGCAATCTGGTCCGCAGAAGAACCTGATGGCGAAACCACCTACAATCTGGAATTGAACAACGTGACCATTCA
>PNNU01000268.1 GCA_013824385.1 Anaerolinea sp. | reverse complement strand
GGAAAAGCACTTGACCACAACACCGAAGGTACTCACGCTCAATTGGGCGCTGAATATGCCAAACGTTATGGCGTACATCCCAAGGTAGTCAATGCGATGGCTTCGCATCACCATGAAGTCGACCAGGAATCGCTGGAAGCAGTTATTGTTGAAGCCGCTGATGCCATCTCAGGAGCCCGTCCAGGCGCTCGTCGTGAAGATCTTGAACAATACATCAAACGTCTGCGCGCACTCGAAGAAATCGCCAATTCCTTCAAGGGTGTTCAGCAAAGTTACGCCATCCAGGCTGGACGTGAAATTCGTATCATCGTGCGTCCTGAAGAGATCGACGACCTGGCTTCCACCCGGTTGGCCAGAGATGTGGCCAAGAAGGTTGAAGAATCCATGCAGTATCCCGGTCAGATTAAGGTAACTGTAATCCGAGAGACCAGGGCGATCGAATTCGCCAAGTAGATTTTTAGATTCATATTGAAAACCGATCTGAAAGTATTTCAGGTCGGTTTTTTGTTTGTTCAATGTGGTTTTGTGTTAATTGCATTTTCCCGATTTCTGTTTCTAGAAATCGGGAAAGGTATTAATTTGCGAGTATTTTTGTTGCCAGGTAGGTGAGGTAAGGTGAGGGCGCTTTTTTCTGGCCAAAATCCCATTCCTTCCAGGCCGTCCAGATCGATTCTGGCGTGTAGCGTCCTTCAGCATCGGCTTTACTGGCAATGATCGTTTTCATCTCAACCAACCGGGGATCATCCTTCATCCATGGCAATTGGGATAAAACATAAGCAACATGGATGATATCAAACCAAACCAGAGGGGCTTTGAGTTTGCAAAAATCATTTCCCATGTAAAAGATATAAGGGTGATACGTTTGTCGCTCAGCCCAACAATGCAGAAGTGATTCTGCTCCTTGATGGCAGGCTTCACTATTGAGTAACTCAGGTATCGCAGCCATAAGTTTGACCATAATCAAGTTGGCATATGGGCAGGGGTCACTTTTTCGCCCAGGTCCTCTGAAAGTACCAAGCTGTGGAGAACAGGCACACGGCCAGCCATTATCTCTGACCAAGTCAGTTAGGTATTTAATTCCTTGCTTTACACGTGGATTATCTTCCAATCCAAATTTCACCAACGCATAGAGAACAGAAGGGGCATCACATAATGACCATGCCCAGGCGTCTTCACCGGAGCCGCCAAAATGGGTTGGTATATTTGTTAATATTTCAAACGGACCAATAGGATCTTGGTGATCCATAACTCGTGAGATTAATTCTTGCATGCCCGGGTCATTCTTCTTTAAGCCAATTTCTGCCAGAAAAACCAGTTTATGCAGGGAGTGGCCTGCGCTTTTATGACTAGCAAGAAGGCTTCCGGGCCAGTTGTTTACTTCTTTGACTAGATTTATTACCATCGGATGTTCAAGCATCGCTCTTCTTGCAGAAATGACCGATGGTTCATTTTCAGTCTGTTTAATAATCTGCTTACGTGTTTGATATTCAACTACCGGTGATGTTGATAATAACCATTCTATCGGTTGTTCCAAAATATCCTCCTGAGTCCATGAAAAATCATATTCAAAATCAGACAATAAGTAATTATATAACTCGGAGATATTTATTAATGATATTCTTATGGTTTTATTAATTTTTGCTTTGTATAAAGGTAAAGTATCAAAACATTATGGGTAATAATAAAGATTTTGAATCTGTAAATAACTAATTATCAATTGGAAAAAAATATGGTAATGAATTCCATCGCACTGGTTCTATTTATTTGCGCCACCTTGATTATTGTGATTGCTTTTTATGCGTGGAGGCAGGGCAAAGCCGAAGGGGCAAAAATCTTTGGCTTTGTAATGATCAGCATGGCAATTTATATTTTGGGTTATAGCTTTGAATTGGCAAGTTTAGATTATTCGATGATGCTTTTTTGGAATAAAGTTCAATACATAGGGATATTGTCTTTTCCTACAATATATTTAATATTTGCCGGACAATTTACTGGTAACAATAAATGGATTTCAAAAAAAACCATTTTGTTATTATTTATTATTCCATTCATTTGTCTGATTATTAAATTCTTTGATGATTCTTTGCATTTAATCTATCAATCTTCAGTGGTTGATTACAGCGGCACCATCCCTTTGCTATCGTTTCAGAAAGGACCAATTTACTACATAACCGTTGCTTATAATCTGGTGATGGTAACGGTCGGGACATTTTTGATTATAGGTAAACGGCAGCACGCTTCAGAGTTATTTCTAAGGCAAACGAACATAATTCTGGCAGTTTCTGCAGTTTTATATGCATCATTTTTGTTCTATTTAAGCGGTTACACTCTTTTTCCAAATCTTAAATATCTCGACCTCAATCCTTTCTTTTATACATTGTGGGGATTTGCAATCAGTTATGCTATTCTCCGATACCGATTGTTTGATTTGGTACCTGTTGCGAGAGAAACGCTCATCGAAATTTTGGGTGATGCAGTGCTGGTTTTGGATGAACAATTCAGGTTAGTTGATTCGAATCCTAAAGCACAAGCAATTTTTAATTGGAATAAATCGCCTGTTGGTATTCAAGTTGATCAGATGGAAAACAATCTGATTGATAAACATTTTTTTCAAACCTTAAAGGAGGATTATTGTTTTGAAAAACAGATAATCCAAAATGATCATAGTTCAGATTTTGAGATAACTGTATCTTTATTGCACAACAAGCAGCTGCTTGTGGGCTATTTGTTGGTAATGCACGACATTACTAATCGAAAAAAAGTTGAACAAGAGCTGCATGAACTCAGCCTGGTAGATGATCTGACCGAACTTGTAAATCGAAGGGGGTTCATCGTACTATCTGAACAATTATTCAGTTTTTGTTTGCGTATGAAAATGAATGCGATTTTATTTTTCTTTGATATGGACAACTTGAAACAGATCAATGATCAATATGGGCATGCAGCCGGAGATCAGACCATAATTGAAATGAGTAGTATTTTGAAAAAATCGTTTCGATCCTCTGATGTAATTGCTCGTTTTGGAGGAGATGAATTTGTTGTTCTGGCGATTGAAACTGCAGAAAATTCAAAAAGCAGCATGCTGGTGAGATTAACGGAACAACATAAAATTATCGTCTCTGAAAAGAATCAAAAACATATGCTTTCGTTTAGTACAGGGACTTCTATCTACGAATGGAAAAAACCTTTACCTATGGAAAAACTTCTAAAGGATTCAGACCAGGCAATGTATGCAGAAAAACAATCGAAAAAAGGAGCATGATTACACGTAATATAAGTTGATATAGGCTATATTTTCCCATTATTAATATAATATGAATTAAAACCTCATACTAATTAATTAAGAAATAATTAAAACCCATTGACTTTTGTTTTCGAGTTTGCTATAAACAAACCTATGATATTGGTCTATACTCCTAAGCAGCATCGAAAGCATAACGCCACTCTCACGAAGGGTAACGGGCGCTGATTCGATTTAGGTAGACTAAGAAGCAGCTAATTTTTTCAAGATTCCCCGCCTTCCCTTCATAGGGGAGGTTTTTTTTTATTTACCCGCCTAATCTGGTAACCGCAATCTGCAATTGTACTTCTCTTGCAGGTTGAAGATGATCTAAAAAAATTATTTTGAGGAGAAGAAAATGAAAAACACGAAAATCGTAGTAGCAATTGTTTTGGCGCTTTGTATTATTGTTTTGAGCGCCTGCACGGGCAGCAAACCTGCCTCTGGTTGTTTGGGAACTGCAAAAGGCGCGATCGTTGATCTTGATTGCCGTGAGATTAAAATCGCCGTCGAAAATGCTTATCTACCCTTCAACTATATTTCAGCCACCACCGGTGAAGCCGGCGGCTGGGATTATGATGCCTGGAATGATATCTGCACTCGTCTGCACTGCACCCCCGTCTATGTTGAATCCGCCTGGGATGGCATGATTCAAGCAGTGGCTGATGGTCAATATGATGCCGGCGCTGACGGCGTTACTTATACTGAAGATCGTGCAAAACAGGTTGATTTCTCTATTGGATATCAAAAAATTCAGCAACGCTTGCTTGTTCGCTTGGGCGAAACCAGATTTTCATCCATTGAAGAAATTGTTGCCAATACTGAGTTCAAATTAGGCACCCAGGTAAGTACCACCAATTACGAGACTGCTGCAAAATTCCTCCCTGAAGATCGCATCCAGGCTTTTGAAACCTTCCCATTTGCTGTGCAGGCTTTGCTGGCTGGCGATTTGGATGCCATCATCATTGATGAAGTAGTAGGGTTGGGATATCAAGGAACCAATGCTGATCAACTTGAACTTGTTGGTCCTTCTATTTCCAGTGATGAATTAGGTTTCATCTATCCATTAGGCAGTGACCTTAAAGAACCGGTTGACCTTGCCTTGCAGGCTATGATTGATGACGGCACCCTAGCCAAATTGCAGACAAAATACTTTGGACCAGAATTCACCATCACTTACGACGACATACAATAATTTTATTTAAATAAAAACGGGCTCCCTTGAAGACTTCGGGGAGCCCGTAGAAAGAGTAATGATGGCACAATTAACGAATGCCAAAGCAAAGCCTCCCAGCCGAAACTCTGAAGAATATCGAGAGTATTTAAAGATAAAACTCAGGGCTGCTCCCTGGTGGCTGTATGCGATAATTGCAATCGCAATATTAACTTTTATTACCATTTTTACAAACATTCCATTTCAAAAAGCTTTTTTATTTATTAAAGCCGGTTTAAGTGTCACAATCACCACCACACTTATTGCTTTCATTTTTGCTCTTCTTCTGGGTTTGTTGACCGGATTAGGCAGAATCTCTGATAATACATTTTTTAAAAATCTATCCACCCTGTATGTTGAATTGATCAGAGGCATTCCGATGCTGGTATTGATTTTTTTCATCGCGTTTGTGGGAATTCCAGGTGTGGTGAATGGTATAAAAGCTCTGGGAGTGTGGTTAATCCAGATTGGAGCACCAGGGATCGGCGGCTGGTTAGCCGCTGTAAAGAACGAGGTGCCCATGAACACCAGGGCAGTCATCGCTCTATCCACAACTTATGGAGCATTTTTGGCAGAAATCTTCCGGGCAGGCATTCAATCCATTGGTCGCGGCCAGATGGAAGCTGCGCGTTCACAAGGTATGAGTTATTGGCAGGCCATGCGTTATATTATTTTGCCGCAGGCTATTCGAAATGTATTACCTGCTTTAGGGAATGATTTTATTTCCATGTTGAAAGATTCTTCCCTGGTATCCGTTTTGGCAGTCAGAGACATCACCCAAATCGCCAAACTTTATGCTGGAAGAACT
>PNNU01000267.1 GCA_013824385.1 Anaerolinea sp. | reverse complement strand
GTTTATGGCAGCGGATGCGGTAAGAAAGCCGTGGATGTAAGGGTCACCATTCCGAAATCCAGTAAAGCCGAACAGGTGAGTGTGCGGTTCCGCCTGTCAAAAAGTGACGGTTCACAAGCCACGGCATGGATATCCACGTTAATGTATATTGAATCCGGTGAAACCTGGTTGGCATCCATGACCCCAGACTCAAGTTTCTTGACTGCGGATCGTAACAATGTGAATGATTTCCGGCAGTATCTTACTGGCCGGGTTGAATATCAATTCAGTGCGGTCAATATGGGTGGCACGAACACGGTTTTAAGTCCCATTTTTTCCAATGTGGCCATCCAGATCTGCGATTTATAGTTGTTCAGTTTTTGACCAAACAAAAAAGGAAAATTTGTTCTATCTCTTGACAAAATAGAACATAAGTTTTATTATTATTGCATCAATTCATTGTTTTGTTTCTAGAGGAGGAAACATGAAATCCAATTTAGGTCATCTTCAAGTCAACATCCAGATCAAGAATAAAGCCTTCTACAAGGATTTATTCACTTTCCTGGGCTGGTCCGCATTATATGAAGATGAGAACATCATTGGGGTGGGCTGCGAAAAAGAGTCCAGCCTTTGGTTCTGCGCTGGTCTCAAAGATGTTAAAAATGACTATGATGGCATTGGCATGAACCATCTGGGTGTATCAGTTGAAAAACAATCCGATGTGGATGAGACCGTCGAGTACTTGAAAGCACACGGTGTGCCGGCTCTGTTTGAGACTCCCCGCCATCGTTCTGAATTTTCCGGCGAGGGCAGCACCTACTACCAGGTAATGTTCGAATCTCCAGATAAAATTCTCTTCGAGGTCGTCTACACCGGACCAAAGCAATAATTTTTCTCATGCTGGCTGCTGGGAATAAGCAATAGAATTATTATCGCACGAGGTGAAGCGTAATTTCGCGTAGCCGAAAAGTGATTTTCCTGAAAAGGTTGGGTTACAATACTGGTACCCAACCTTTTTGCTTGTCTGTTTGTATCCTTTGTGTGAACGCGTACACAAATTGGAGTCAGCATGGATGATCTGCAAGCCGTCCAACGTATCAAACAAGGCGATATCGGAGGTCTTGAAATTTTAATCGCGCGCCATCAGGAAAGAGCCTTTCGGACGGCCTACCTGGTGACCCACGATGAAGCCCTAGCCGAAGATGTGGTGCAGGATTGCTTTGTACATTTCTTTGAGAGAGCGCATCATTTTGATGAGAATCGCTCTTTTGAACCGTATTTCATGGTTAGTGTGATGCATACCGCATTAAATGCCGCCCTGCGAGAAAAACGAAATCAACCTGTGGGAGAAAAGATCGATGAAACCTATATCGAATCCCTGATGGATCACTCGTTCTCGGTCGAAGGGGAAGTTGAAAAAAAACAAGCGACTGAAGAGTTGTGGCAGGTTTTGACGCAACTTTCTCCTCGGCAAAGGGCGGTAATGGTGCAGCGTTACTATCTTGAAATGTCTGAAAAAGAGATGAGTAATTATTCTCAAAGCGCGCCGGGTACGATCAAATGGCTGTTAAATGCCGCCCGCCTGAAAATGCGCACCCTCCTGCAATCAGAAAGGGGTGAGGAATGAATAAAAGCAAATACTCCCGCATTCTTGACAACATCCTGGATGAAAAAGTTCGACACGATCATCATCTGGCTCCTCAAATTCTGACACGAATTCAGAAAAACAAAGGAGCAAATATGAGCAAGCGTATGAAGGTTTTGGTTCCAATCTTAACAGTGATGTTAGCCGTACTCCTGTTTACCGTTCCGGCAGTGGCTCAAGCCATCCAACGCTGGATCGGGTACGTCCCCGGGTTTGGGTTGGTTAAGGAGGGGAGTGTTAGAGTGATCGATCAGCCTGTTCAGGTCATCCAGGATGGTGTTACCCTAACCGTGACGGAGGTTACTTCAAGCAGTTCAAAAACAGTGATTAGATACAACTTTAAAAATATCCCCACAACCCCTATGGATGAGGTGGATTCCTGCAAAGGTCAAGACGCCAGACCTGATTTGGTTTTATCCGATGGTAGTGAACCCTATTTGCTAGGTCTGGGTGGAGAAGTTAATGAAACAGGGTATTTGTTTGAAGCCACTTATAACGGGGTTCCAGAAAATGTAACAGAAATGACCCTCGTCATAAAGTGTCCTTCTCAAATTATTCCTGGTTCAATTTCCTGGGAGTGGAAAGTGCCGCTCAGTTTTGACTCGCAAATACCCGCTTTGACCATGGCACCGGTTTTCGATGTTCCTGCTGAGAGCGAACAAGCTGAAGATGGAATAAGCATGTTCAGCACCAAATTGGATGTGAAGCAAATTATTCCATTGGCAGATGGATACATTCTTTCGGGTAGCATGAGTGTTGATCCTGTCAGCGGCCTCACCGTGGAAGAATCGGATGGTTACCTGGAAGATATGGTCATCAAGGATGCAAACGACGTTGTCTTGACTCTGGCAAGAGTACCTGATGATTTCCTGATCGAAGGGGATGGAAATCCGAACAATCAGTTCAATTGGGCGGTGCAGATCTCTGGCAAGAACATTGTCTGGCCGCTGACCATGACGGTCAATTCTGTCAATGCAGTCACACCAGCATTCCCGATGTCCACTTTTCAGGTGGATGTTGGTCAAGATCCCCAACCTGGGCAGGTGTGGACGATTGAAAAAGACGTTGCTTTGGGTCCTAAATTTGTTCATGTGGTTTCATTGAATCGTTTGAGGGATGACAATGGCTTTGATGGCTACGAATTTACCTTCATCTTCGACCCCGGTCTTTATTGGAGTTACCAAATTGCAGGTGCCATGCCTACGGGGGGTGGTGGAGGGGGTGGAGAAACTGCTGGTGAACATTTCACCTTGGCACGGAGCTATCGCGGCAACATTCCCACAGGACTATTGACCATCGAGCTCAATGGATATGGCATCGAACAGGTCGCTGGTCCCTGGCAGGTGAGTGTGGCAGAACCCGCGGCACAATAGCTTTTATTCAACAGGAAGACTGATAAAGGCGCGGTGTAATTGGTAACTAGTTGAATCATGCTCGAAACCGAGACTTAAACGAAAGAGAGAGGCTCATCCCGCAAGTAATGATGCCTCTCTTTTCATAGAATATATCCTTGTGATTGTTATTCGCTATACGTTAATTCCGGCCACAATTGGGAGCACCTTGTCAGGGTTTATCCATCGCTTTCGGTCCCTTTTCTATATTCCAAAATATCGGCTGGCTGACAGTTAAGAGCTTCGCACAGTTTATCCAGCGTCGACATTTTGAGTGCCTTTATCTTGCCAGTCTTTATCATGGAAACGTTAGCCATTGTGAATCCGACACGTTCGGCAAGTTCCGTGACACTCATTTTGCGTTTCGCTAACATAACGTCAACGTTTATGATGATCACAGGGTTCCCTCGCTTTCTTCTTGCAAGATGGCAGCTTTGGTAAGATAGCGCGACAGCACCGACGCTAATAGGGCAAGCGCGATGACAAAGATGACACCCATGACAGACAAGAGAAGAATGCCTGGATGGTTCATGTTTAGCAATAGCAGTAGAACGTTACCAACGAATACAAAGGCAGCATCTGACAAAAGCAACACCGCTCCCATTTTGACCCATTTTGCGGTCTGAAGGGTAAATACAGTCTCGCCCATTACCGCCCCCGATACTTTCCAGACGAAAACGAGTATGGCAAAACAGGGTAGTGCGACCAGCCATGTGAAAACCAGCCACGGCCAAAACCAACTACTAAATTCAGGGTTCTTGACGATTATGCTTTGACCCAATGAGGG
Organism: Anaerolinea sp.; assembly: GCA_013824385.1. The sequence continues at coordinate 1,516 of PNNU01000267.1, read as the reverse complement.
TATGACATAGAGGCAGAGGAACAAGCTGCATATAGCGGCAGCTATTACAGAAATGCGCATGAGACTTCCAGAAGTTCTTGATGACATATAATGACTCCTCATTAACTAGATTGGATTCATTATAAGACAATAATTTTGAAATGTCAATAAAAATTTATTGTATTGCAATAAATAATAATGGATTTACAGTAAATTATTAGCAAACTATGATTACTGTTTAAGTGAAATATAAAACAGTTCACCCCAGGGTTTTACTTTTTATAGACTTTGATTTTGGGAATTACGCTTGATCTCTGCGCACAATTCCGTTTTGCCAAGCGAACGCGGCTGCCTGGGTGCGGTCTTTAAGATGCAATTTGCTCAACAGGTTGGTGATGTGCGTCTTCACTGTGCTTTCACTGACCACCAGCTCAGCGGCAATTTCCTGGTTGTTCTTGCCAACAGCGATCATACGCAGCACATCCAGTTCGCGGTCCGTCAGGTCAACAAATGGATTCAGCTCATTCTGGCTGCCGCCTCGAATTTCTTTCACCATGCGCGCCGCAACCTGCGGATTGATCATGGCTTCTCCTGCGTACGCCGCGCGGATGGCTTTGGCCAGGTCATCCGGGTCAATATCTTTCAACACATACGACAGTGCTCCAGCTCGGATGGCCGGAAAGATATGTGAGTCTTCATGGTATGAGGTCAGAATGATTACCTTGCAGGTCGGACAAATTTTCATCACCTGCTGGGTGGCTTCCACGCCATCCATGCCGGTCATGATCAGGTCCATTAAAATCACGTCAGGGTGGGCATCTTCAACCACACGCAAGGCTTCTTCTCCGCTTGCGGCTTCACCGACCACTTCGATATCTGCGATGGTGTCGAAGTAGGCTTTCAAGCCAATGCGGATCATACTGTGGTCATCCACCAGAACCACCCTGATGATTTCAGTCATTAATTTGTCCTCCACTTGCATGAGCGGTACCAGGCAGGGGAACACTGGCAGTGAGTTGAGTGCCGGTGTGCAAACCGGTGCGGATTTCTAATTTGCCGCCCACTTCTTTCAGCCGGTCGTGCATGCTGACCAATCCAAAACCTGATTCTTGTTTTTCGGCAAAGTCAAAACCGGTGCCGTTATCTTCAATGATCAAAATCGCCTGGTTATCTTCAGTCACGAGGTTCACAATCACCGCGGATGCGCGGCTGTGGCGGGCTACATTTGATAAACCCTCCTGGGCGACACGATAGAGCGTTCTTTCGACATCAAAGGGCAGTGATCTTTCACCTATGACTTTGTAAGTTGCGGGGATGCAGGCACTGCTTGACCAGGATTCTACATAACTTCGCAAGGCTTCAATCAGTCCTTTGCCATCCAAAGCAGGTGGGCGTAGTTCCGAAATCATCAGCCCCAACTCTTGTTGCGATGCCTTGATCAGGGTTTCTGCCTCAAGCAGCGATTTCTTTGCCGCGAATAGATCCGAGGAATCCAACAGGTTACGCGCGGCCCTCACTTGCATCAGCGTCGCAAAGC
>PNNU01000266.1 GCA_013824385.1 Anaerolinea sp. | reverse complement strand
GTTTGAAGCTCATTCATGGGGCCGCTTTGCGCTTTTGGAGTGTTTAATAAGGTTAATTGAATCCTTTGATTAAGAGCTATCAGAGCTTGAATAGTATCGTCATGCAGTTCACGGGCCAGGCTTTTTCGTTCGCTTTCTACTCCAGCGGTAATGGCACCAATATAATTGTGCAAGGTTTGTTGGGCGGTTTTCAGTTTCTCAGCCATTTCGATTAATTCTGCCTGCAGATTGCGGATTTCATCTATACCGCCAACTGATTGGTTAATCGCGTCAAAATCTCCTGCTGCAAGTTTTGCGGCTTGTTTTTCCAGTTTTTGTAATGGTGTGACGATGCGGCGTGCACCGAACCAAATGGCAAGTAATGCCAATAAAAAGACCGGTACCAAAATCAAGGGCGCCGCTTGTGTATTAACCAAATAAGGATTGGCAATATCTTCCCATGCCTCTTCAATAATCAATCCCCAACCGGTTGGATTGACAGGGCTGAATGCAACGACGTGTTCTCCCTCGCTGCTCTGATAATAGTTTATGCCGCTCTCTCCATTTAATACTTCCTCAATTCCAGGATGAGTCGGTAAACTTTCATCAATTTTGAGCGGCCCTCCGCGGAAAAGGACATCATATTTACCTGTACCACCGTTTGGACTGATCACCAAGACTGTGGTTTGACCTGAACTCACTAGATTTCCAATTGATTCTTCAATCATCCGATCAGGAGAAAAAGCTCCAATCAGAAATTCATTTTTGGATGTAAGCACACCAACAAATACGAATGAGTTGGAATCCTTAGTTGAGGGAATAAGATTTGAAAATGTTGGTACTGTCGATCTGGATTCAATTTTGAAGAAGTCTGGAATTTGAGATGGAAGAGTTTTCCACTCAACTTGGGTTGAGGAAGATCGGATTAAAGCACCATCATTAGAATAGAGTGCCAGTCCGCCATCGAATATTGTCGAAATTTCTTCGGGTGTCAAGACTAACGAATTAAAATCTGATTTTCCATCCAGGCTGCTCGATAATATCTGGATCATGCTGCTTACATGAGAAACTTCTCTTTCCAAGGAACTTGCTGCCGCACGCACGGTTCTCAAGTCTCGATCACCCACGAGACTTCTCATGGCTTCGTGATGGAGGGACTGGCTGCCAAATGCAACTGCCAAAACCAAAACAGTCAATGGCAGGATAATAATGAGAAATAATTGCAGAGTGAACCCACGAAACGTAGGTGCAAGCAATTTGAATTTCTTATTTTTTATTGATGCTTGGTTGGGGTTTTCCAATATTGCCTTTTGTTTCAGGATTTATTAATCACTTAGAGGCTAATTCGCTAAGAACTTTCTCCAATATTTGTTGAGATCAGGCCAAGCGAAACGGCCCTCATCACTGCCTCAGTGCGGCTTTCAGCATTCATTTTTTGAAAAATATTAGCGAGGTGATTTTGCACCGTACGATCACTTATTGATAACTGCATTCCAATTGCCTTGTTTGTAAAACCCTTTGCGGTAAGTGTCAAAATTTGAAGCTCTCGTTCAGTAAGCGGTTCGACCATGCCTTCATCCGATTTACCTGAGAGCTTGGCAATCAGTTTTTGAGCAAGAGCAGCATCGAGTACGGATTTCCCATGAAATACATCTCTGACTGCGTCCACGATTTCTTGAGGTTCGGCGGTCTTGAGTACGTATCCATTCGCACCAGCTTGAAGAACTGCTTGAACATAAGGCTCTTCATCATAAGCGGTTAAAACCAAAATACCAATAGACAGATGATTTGCTCGAATCCAACGGGTTACTTCGATCCCGCTCATGCCAGGCATTTGGATATCCAGAACGGCCACATCTGGTTTGAATTGTTCAAGCAACTCGCAGGCTTCCTGTCCGTTGGATGCTTCGGCTATCACCTGAATATCTGGGCTTTGTTCAAGAAATTGGCGGATGCCTGCTCGAACAACCACATGGTCATCGGCCAATAATACGCGAATTGGGAGTTGCGTTTGAGTTGTCATTATTCAGTAATTATACTCATAGAACTAACAATCACAAGTTTATGGAAATTCCAAGATTTAGACATTATTTCGAAGGTTATTTGCTATAGAAGTGCAATTTATCAGCGGGTAGTACTTCGATAGTCCCGCGCATTCTGGTATGGGTGGGGCTGCACCATCGATTGCAGAAAAAAGTATACTCACCAGGTTTATCGAATGTGAGGGTTGTTTCAACGAATTCACCCGGCATCACCTCAAGCGGAGTCAGGTTATAACCACCTACGGCGAACCCGTGCACCACATCTTCACTGGTCAATCGAATATGAATTGGCTCTCCAACGCTTGTCTGGAGAGTATCCATTGTCCAGCCGCCATTTTCGAAAGTGCGCGCATGGAGATCTATTATATTTCCCTGTATTTGACTATTCAGCCACCGCCCCACAAAAGGGACGGAAAGTGCAATTACTATGAAAAATACCACCAATGAGCGAGCGAGTATCTCTTTTTTCATCTTATTATCCGATCAACAACCAGAGCATCCCAAACGTAGTCAATGCTGAAAAAATAATCATGGGCAGCGCCTGTTTAAATGAACTGGAAATCTTTATAGCGACCCGGCTGGACCAAAAAAGTCCGATCCCTAAAACAATCACCTGCAAGAACATGCTAAAAAGTGTAGATTGTCCAACCCAGGGCTTTGCAACTGAGCCAAACAAATGCCAGCCCCACCCCAATGGATCGGAAACTACGGGCAGTACATATGAAAACTTGGCCAACGCGAAAGAAATCGTAAAAGCAATCCAGGCCATCAGTCCCAAAGGAACTAAAACCTGACTTTGATGGGTAAGCGCCTTTCGCAAGTTAGTTTTCTGTTCGCCTAGTTTATTGGCAATCCAAACTGCAAGCGTATAAATCCCTGGAATGATCCCCAAGGCAATGGTCAGAAATAATCCGGCAAACAAAAACCACTCGCCACTGCCAACTGAGTATGCCGCTGTTTTAATCTGTCCCCACGGACCAAGAAAAATCGCCGAGTCAATCAACGCGCTGGAGACCATTACCAAACCAAGAAATGCTTCATCAAGAGTGTGTTTAGTTTCTGGTCCAAGGTCGCTTCCCCAGGGACGAAGATTTACAGCCAGGTTATCAGATGGGCAGACTCGCACACATTCCATACACAAGCCGCAGTTGGCGCTGGATTTCATTGCCAGGGGATACACGCCCCACGGACAAGCTTCGTAGCAGCTTTTTTGGACATGTGCAGAGCAAACCTCAGGGTTCTTGACTCTCACCTCAATGGGCGCGGCCTGCGCGTACAACCCGGTAAAACCGCCAATCGGACATAAATAATTGCAGAAAGACCTGCGTTCAAAAACAAGGCTGAGGACGAGCGCCAGCACAAGGATGAATAACAATACAATTGAGGTCACACTTGGAGAAGTCAAGGTTACTGCGCCGAAAAGTCCCACCAGCAGAAAACCGCCCGCTTGCAACCAGCGTCCGCGCAGGAATTTTGGCCAACGTTTTCCGAGGCCAAAGTTTTTTCCTCTGGGCTGAAGAATGCCCCCATTTTGAATCCACTCTCCCGGCATTGGGATGGGACAGATACTGCACCAGGAGCGGCCGCCAAAGGGGATAAAGAAAAGTTTTAGAGCAGTCCACCAGGCAATCCAAACAAAGATGATTGCAAAATTATGACTGCCAACGACGGAACCTAATAGACCAGCCAGAATGGTGAAGAAAAATCCTGCCAGAGTTATCGCTCGAATCAAGAATTGTGGCCAGCGATTTTGAATCAAGAAATTTGTCCATCTTGTACGTGTAAGGTCCAGCCGGTTCATAACATTTTCCTTGTTTTAGTCGCCACGGATTTTCGCAAAGATAAGCCTGCCGCCACAACCCCCAATATTCCTAGCAGCACTCCGCGGATTAATAACCAATTCGGTCCAACCTGGAGTTTTCCGATCATAAACGGATGTAAGTTGCCGCAGGGAACAGAACAACGAAAACGAAACATGCCAGGTTTGTTAGCAATAAAAGTCCCTGTTGCAGGCTGACCCGGGTCTGAAGTGAGTTGAAAATCATATCCATCAATGGAGATTCCGTGAACCACATCCGTGGAGACAAACTCAATCGTCACTCGATCTCCCGGGTTGACATGTATTTCTGCGGATGTAAATTGAAAACTACTCGCATCGATGTGGACCAAGCGGTCAACCGGTTTGGGAGTCGCCAGCGGTATCGGTATAAAAAGAATCAATAAAGCACTAAGCGAGATAAATACCACCAACCTCCAATTTGTTTTTAGAGGTTGATGGTTCAAATTTTCTTTAGTAAAAAAGAGTTCTTCCATTATTTTACCGGCGGCATATTGGATTTGCCATACTGTGAATAGGTCGCGTCTATGGCAGTCCGGATTTCAGCAGGGGTTTTTCCTTCTATTGTCATCTTTTGTGTATCTTCATTTATCTGAACGCACAAGTAGCAATAGAGGGCGTGAGGATCGTTGACCACTTCACCAGAAGGTTTGACTTCTTTCACGTAGCAGGAGTAATTGGAAGTGTGGCCCACTGCACCGCATCCGCAGTAGCAGGGTACATTTTTCAATGCATCAGGGTTTGTGATCGCAAACTGATATGCCGCCTGAACGTTTGCTGGTACTTTGAGAATCTCTGCCTGAACGTAAATTGGTGGTAGCGTAGGGGTCGATTCTTTGGCGGACTTTGCCTTGGTTCCGCTGCAGGCAGCTAATAGCACCACTAATGGAATGATAACTGTAAATAATAAAAGGCATCGTTTTCGAGATTTTTTCTCGTCTGAAAATTCATTCATTGATCTCTCCTTGTTTCAGGAATTTATTAATCATCTTATCTTAGTATATGTAGATCGCTTGTATCACTTCAGGGCGAAACAGCGTGCTTATGGATAGGCAGAAATGCCTACGAAGTAATGACGACAATAAAAAAAACAAAGGCAGTTAATTTCATACTGCCTTTGACCATAATTATTCGATTTCTTTATTTGTCTTTCGGTAATTACGGGACCCAATTTGAGAGTACTTCAAGCGTTTGATCTTTCTTTGCCGGGTCGTTATTAGGAATGTGCACTTTGAAATCATGGACTCCATCCATTCCTTCATGCATCATCAATTGAAAAGAAAGTGTCGTCTTCTGACCTGGTTGTAATTTCATTGAACCGATGTCGGGGGTAGGAGGGCAACATCCTTTCATTACCTCAATATAAGGAGCTTCAGTAAAAATCAGCGGCTTATCACCAACATTTGAAATTTCAAATGAAACCAACACTGGAACTAGATTTTTTTGTTTTCCCAAGTCTAGCGATT
>PNNU01000265.1 GCA_013824385.1 Anaerolinea sp. | reverse complement strand
CCAACTTCTTCAGCCGTGGTAGCATCAAATGTATGATACAGAAGTGATTTTCCACTTTTCAATACCGTCGAGAAAAGACCCTTTTCGAGTGGTCTCGTTGTGAGCACCTGCGGTTTGCCGTTATCTACCATATAGACATCGGTGATGGTTTGAGCCGAAGCATCATAAAGTGAAATGCAGAAGAATTCGGTGATCATCAATTCTGAGACTGCCTGATGAACAGAAGGATATATATCCTTTGCCCTGATGTTCGTACTGATTATTTGACTAAGCTGGTATAAAGCTTTGAACCGATCAGCGGCACGGGCAGTATCTGTGTAGAGCTGGGCGTTCTCGAGTGCGATGGCTACATGGTCCGCGAAGGCGGCAATCAGTCGTAAATGGTCCTTGCTGAAATGATCCACCTCAGTTGAATGTAATGACAGAATTCCCAGACAGCGGTCTTTAATGATCAAAGGCGCCCCAAGCCATGATTGGATTTCAGATTCCAACCCCAACTCGTGAGCGAACTCTGGATATATCTCAGTCATATTGGAGATGTACATTGGCTGTTTTTGCATATATACATCCGTGGGAGGGCTTTTGCTGGTAAGCGGCAGTTTTTTCCCTTGAATTTGATAGAGCGCGGATAAACCACGGCTTCCTACTACACTTAGATTTTCTTTTCTTTGGAGTAATACTGCGGCGCTGTCGTAAGGAATCACCAGCGACAGTTGTTCAAGGATTGAATTGATGGCCTGACCCTGGTTAAGGCTTGATGTAACCACGGTGCCCACTTTGCGCATGGTCTCAGCTTCTTCTGCACGCTGGTTTGCGGCTTCATATAGTTGGGAATTGTGGATGGCAATCGTGGCTTGTTGGGCAAAGGTGTTTAATAATTCAATATCAGAGTCAGTAAATATTTTATCCGTTTCCAGATCGGCAATTGCCAAAACACCCAAAAGCTTGGATCCAACTAGCAGGGGAACTGCCATGCCGGAATGATCTCCTAAAAATGTCATACTTCTAAATAATTCAGAATATTCTGACAAACGGTCAATTTTGATCGGTTTTCTGGATGAAGCGACCTTGTTAAGCAACTCATTATTAAATTGAAGGATTTGATCTGAGTATTCTTCGTGGAAATTCTGAGATACAAGAATTTTGAGCTGGTGCAATTCAGGATCATACATCGCTAGTTCACCATTTGATGCACCTAACAGGTCAATTGACCTGGCTACAATTTCTTTCAACAGGGTTTTGAGTTCAAGTTGAGAATTGATGGCAGCCAGCGTAGATTGAAGACCATCCAGTTGTTGAATTCTCTTAACTTCTTCTTCGTATAAACTGGCGTTTTTAATCGCAGATGCTGCCTGGTTTGAAAAGAGAGACAATGTAGTAATGTGATCTTCAGTGAAGTAATTCGGCTCAATTTTTTCCAAGGAAATAATGGCTTCTACATTATTATTAATGACAATTGGAACCCCAATCCAACTTCGGAAATGTTGACTGGCATCGTTATGATGCCAATTAGGGTCTGTGTGTGTATCCGGAATGATTAATGGTTTTTGATCATTGACAATTTGTTTAATATTCTCTGTGGATTCAACTTCGAAATGTAGTAAGTAAATCAAATCTTTGAGTTTTTCATCAAATACTTCGTATCCAAGAGCTTTAGTGATATGGGCATTATTATTTTTTACCAACATGATGTTTCCGCCATCATATGGAATGAGTTTGCGTAATTCCACCAACAGGAGATCAAAGATCTCTACCAAATTTAATGAAGAGGATAAGTTAGCATTAATCTCGCGTAGGGTATCTGATAAGATTATCTGGGAAATATTTCTTACAATAATGCAAGAGACATTTCGCAAAAACTTTTGGAAATGAATATGGGTGACTTCCACCGGGATTTTCTGACCGTCTTTTGAAATAATCTCGTTGTGAGTTCTAGGAAATATTTCCATTGTAGCAGGGCTACTCGATGGTTGATCTGGTATTATTCGATGTAGATCGACACTTGAAATGTCTGGGTGCCTTGGAAAGAAGGTTTCAACTGGTTTTCCGATCATTTCGGATAGTTGATACCCTGTTAATTTGGATGCGGATTGGTTCAGGATGAGAATTTCCCCTTTTGGGTTAACGATAAAAACTGCATCATTTAATTGATCAAATAACAATTGCATTTGAGGAAGAAAATCCATCCAATTGTGCGAACCAATAATATTGTGTTGCATCAATAACCTCGACCGATAATTTGCCAATCGCGTTAATCAAAAGGTTAACCATTTATTATGATATAGCAATGAATTATGCGTAAATTATAACGAGTAAGCAGACATCTGCAAGATAACAATCTCAAAAATAGTTTACAACCAGTTATCTATTACTGACAGCTACATAGTGACGATTGCTTATTTTCTAGTAGAATTATGATAGATTTTTGAAATTGGCGGTTCCTATCTAAAGGACAAGTTATGAAATTAACTGATTCACCATTTACACCCAGTGAATTGATTCTGCTTAATGGAGATAAATTTGCTCCAGAAGTGGATTCTGATGGGCATCAATTATTGTGCAGCGATGGCATGGTTAACGGCCATTATCTGGCAGTCATGATGACTGCCGCGGCAATTCTTGCAAACGAAGAAGAGGGTGCCCTGGCAATAGAACTTCGAGAACAAAAAAAGAAGCTATTCTCCTCAGCTTCTGGACAACGGATATTTATCAAACCCGTGGGGCAACCCCCCAGTTGGAATGGATATACACTTGAGTCGGCCATACTCTTTACTTCAGGTCAATTTTTCGCCGCGCAGGGAGACAATAGTGTGCGTGGGGTAGTTTATTCCGTTTTAATGGAAGACCGCAAGCACCCTTGGCAAAAAATAATTGAGTTTGTAGAGTGGGGGTTAGCTACCAGCAATTGGTTGATGCCGGTTGAAGGAGACGCGATTAATGCGTTTCAGACCCCCTTCATTTGTCCGAATAAAGTACAAGAGTTGGCTTTCGCACAGCCTCTGGGGCCAGTAAAACAGCTCTTCGCAACCTGCAAAAAGATCACTCCAGAATTGTGGAAACAACTGTTGGAAGAAATTGACATGGCATTAAAAGACCGCGTGGGATAAATAAATTTTGCCTTTAAATGTTGTAGGGGTTCGTTGCGCGATCTCTGCGTCCCCGAGCCGGGTTCGCGAGAGGGACAACGAACCCCTACTTTTTTGTCTGTAAATATCTAAGATTTAATCTGTAGTTTCGCCGCCAAGGTAGGCACTGATAACGGTGGGGTTGTGCAATAGATCATCCGCGTTGCCTTGCAGCACGATGCGACCGGTATCAAGCACATAACCGCGGTCAGCAATGGCCAGGGCCATCAGAGCATTTTGCTCAACCAGCAGGATGCTGGTACCTGTTTTATTGATCTCTTGAATGATATCAAAGATCTGTTCCACCAGAATCGGCGACAGACCCATGGATGGTTCATCCAGGAGCAGCACTTTGGGGCCAGCCATCAATCCGCGGGCGATGGCGAGCATTTGCTGTTCACCGCCTGAAAGGGTGCCGCCAGGTTGATTGCGGCGTTCTTTCAGGCGCGGAAACTTCTGGTAAACCAACTCATATCGATCTTGAATCACTTTTCTATCTTTGACCGTGTAGGCGCCCATCTCGAGATTTTCCCAAACGCTCATCTTGGCGAAGATCTTGCGGCCTTCGGGAACCTGAACGATCCCCAGGTTCACAATCGCTTGCGGAGAGACGGTTGTTATATCGTTGCCCAGATATTCCACTTTTCCGGTTGTGGGACGCAGCAGGCCTGAGATAGTGTTGAGGCTGGTTGATTTTCCGGCGCCATTGGCGCCGATCAATGCTACAATTTCCCCTTGATTTAGGGAAAAGCTGATATCCCGAAGCGCATTAATAGCGCCGTAGTTTACAACTATGTTATCAACGTTTAGGATCATGAGACCTTCTTCTTGCGGTATTTTTGCGCCAGCGCCGCTCCGCCCGGTCCAAGATATGCTTCGATCACGCGCTCATTGTGTTGAATTTCTTCCGGTTTTCCTTCGGCAATTTTGTTGCCAAAATCAAGTACGGAAATATAGTCGGAGATGCCCATCACTACGTGCATATCATGCTCAATTAGAATGATCGTGATGTTGAACTTGTCGCGCAGGCTGCGGATGAGCGCTGTCATCTCCAGCGTTTCTTGTGGATTCATACCCGCGGTAGGCTCATCCAACAGCAGAAGGGATGGTTTGCTGCCAAGGGCACGTGCGATCTCCAATTTGCGTTGAGCGCCGTATGGTAAATCACCGGCGATCGAATTGGCAAATTCACTCAGCCCAACGAAATCAAGCCATTTGAAACTTTCTATAAGTGAGGTTTTCTCTTCAGTTCGACTGCGTCGGGTGCGAAGAATTGATTCGACCCAGGTCTCACGCAAGCGGGGCTGCTGGCCGACCAGTACATTCTCAACAGCCGTCAGGTTCGAGAAGAGCCTGATGTTTTGATAAGTTCTTGAGAGCCCTAGTGAAGCAACGGTATCCGTGGAACGGCCGTTTAAAACCAGCCCCTGGAATAATACTGTTCCATGTTCTGGAATATAAAATCCAGAGATGCAGTTGAAAAGCGTGGTTTTGCCGGCACCATTAGGTCCGATGATGGAATAGATAGAACCTTCGGCGACATCGAGATTAACATTGTTAACTGCGGTTAACCCTCCAAAGATTTTAGAGACACCCTGCACCTGGATGATGTTATTGGTCATGGGGCACCTCCTTCTTCTGTTGATCTGCCGCAGTATCATTAGGTTCACTATATTTAGGCCGATGAGAGGGGATCAAACCTTCAGGTCGGGAGAGCATCATAAAGACCAGTAAGGCTCCAAACGCCAGCAAACGGAAATTGGCAAACTCACGCAGTATTTCGGGCAGACCCTTGAGGGTAAACGCTCCTAAAATTGTGCCGGGGATGTTGCCCATACCGCCAACGATGATCAGGCTAAGCACGTTAATGGAAGCCATCAAAGCGTGTTCATCCGGACCGGTGAACTGGTTGCGGCTGGCATAAATGCCACCGGCGAGACCCGCAAATGCGGCACCAATAGCAAGAGCAAGAAGTTTGTATTTAATGGTATCCACGCCGCTGGCGCGGGCAACGGTTTCATCTTCCCGAATGGCCAACCAGGCGCGACCTGTGCGGGATTGCTGCAGGCGATTGTAGACAAAACTCGCCAGCATAACGCCTGCGATGATCAGATAGACAAAGTCCACTTCAGTGTTGAATGATTTTCCAAATAAAGAAGGACCATGAATATTCTGAATACCGCGCGGACCGCCAGTGAAGTCAGTGAGCACATCA
>PNNU01000264.1 GCA_013824385.1 Anaerolinea sp. | reverse complement strand
AATTATCTCGTAATCTGGTATATGCTTAATACCCTTTTTTATCTGGGTTATTGTAACTCTTTCACACTATACAAAATACAAGTTTTTGGCTTGGGGATATATGATAAACTCAATTTAATATTTCTATTAACAATTAATTGTTTATCCCCAATTCCAATAAGGTCGTTACAGAGTGAACCCTCATGAACTCAATTTGCGAGATATTTAAAATTGGATATGGACCTTCCAGCAGCCATACGATGGGTCCGCGGAAAGCAGCCGAGCTATTTAGTCTTCGCACGCCAGATGCTGTTTCGTATCGTGTCACCTTATTTGGAAGTCTGGCCGCCACAGGTCGGGGGCATTTGACAGACGTGGCAATCTCCAAAGCCATGTTTCCAAAACAGGTTGAATTCATCTGGAAACCGGATGAATTGCTTCCATCACATCCAAATGCCATGCGTTTTGAAGCTCAAAACCAATCCCAATCTGTCACTGACTCTTGGGAAGTCTACAGCCCCGGTGGCGGCGTCATCACCGACAGCTCAAAAAGTATAATTTCGCTGCAAGTATATCCGCTTCAAACGATGTCACAGATAATGAGAGAATGTACTCAAAGCGGCAAGTCTTTTTGGGAGTACGTGCAAGATCATGAAGATGACACTTTCTCTTCTTATCTACAAGAAGTTTGGGCAGTGATGAAAGAAAGTATCAACCGGGGATTGAAATCTGAAGGTGTGCTGCCGGGTGGATTGGGTGTTTCTCGGCGGGCGCGCAACATTTATCGCAAAATTGAAACCTCAGGCGAAAAACTAAAAAAAGAAGGGTTTTTACCCGCCTATGCACTCGCAGTGGCTGAAGAAAACGCAGTAGGAGAAAGAATAGTGACCGCCCCTACATGCGGGTCAGCGGGTGTTCTTCCGGCTGTCTTGCGTTATGTTGAAGAAACCTTTGAGACCTCTGAAGCAGACATCTTGCATGCCCTGGCAACTGCAGGCCTAATAGGCAATTTAATAAAAACGAATGCATCCATCTCAGGCGCCGAAGTTGGCTGCCAGGGTGAAATTGGTTCAGCCTGTTCCATGGCCGCCGCAGCGGCTGCCCAAATGATGGGAGGCTCGATCCGACAGGTTGAGTACGCTGCTGAAATGGGTCTGGAACATCATCTTGGTCTTACATGCGACCCCGTGAACGGGTTGGTGCAGATCCCCTGTATTGAACGCAACGCCTTCGCAGCCACAAGAGCCCTGGATTGCGCCACCTTTGCCCTCTATTCTGATGGCAGCCACCGCATCTCATTTGATGAAGTGGTAAGAGTTATGGCCAAAACAGGCCATGACCTGCCTCATGTGTACCGCGAAACCGCAGAAGGTGGGCTGGCAATTGTTTACCGCTTCCCTCCCGGAGAACCACAATAAAGCTTTATCAAATCAATTTTGTTGCTAAAAAAATTTCTTTGTGAATCGCAATATTAATCGTTAAGCTTTTAACTCACCCAGTAATTCCTGCGCCCATTCTCTGGCTACCCCATGCGAGCGTATCCCATAATCCAATGTTTTAAATTGATAACCATACAACTTCATTTCTTCATCGGTTAATTGAAGATGTGCCAAATGCTGAGATAGTTGATTTAAGGACGCTTCCATTCTAACAATGGATGCGAGGATGTTTTCAAGAATCAACTTTTTCTCACCAACCGGTTCAATCAACCCCAAAAAAAACACCTTACATAAAGCATTGGTTTCAAGCTTATGCTCGTCGATGTCAGCATGCATCCATTGATAAAAATGTGCCCTGCCTTCTTCAGTGATATGGTAGATTTTTTTGTTGCGCCCGTTCTCAACCAATTCAATAAAAGTGATCTCATTTGCCAAGAGCATCTTCTTGATCGCGCTTAATAAACTGCCATAACTGGCGCTGTAGATTAATGCAATACCCGATTTAAAAGCCTGGTTAAGTTGATAAACCGTTAAATCCTGAACCATTAATAAACCCAAGATGACAATATCCATAAGATTCTCCAGCAATTATTATAACGTAATATATCTTTTCGTAATATACGATATTGACTTTTGCAACTTTTAATATTACTATTCGTTATATTATTATTAGTAATATCAAAAGGAGATATAATCATGAAAGTTTTAAAAATCTTGGGGATTACAGTAATAATTCTTGTGATTGGGGCTGGTGCCCTATTTTGGTTAAGCTCCAGACCGGCTACGAGGGATCAAGCCATTTCTGCGATCAAAGGATTTGTTGATAGTAGTCTGAATGAAAAGAAATCCATTTACACTGGGTTGGTCTACATTGATGCACCCCAAAAAGATTTACAGGTGAAATACGCTGCCGGAAAATCAAATGGAGAACCGATTCAAACAGACCAGCCATTCCACGTCGCCAGTGTTGGAAAACTATTTACAGCCACCCTGATCGGACGTTTCATTGATGAAGGAAAAATCCAACTTGAGGATCCCATTAACTTATACCTTGGCGATGAAATGTTGGAAAACCTCTTTGTATTTGAAAATATAGATTACCAAGATCAGGTTACCATCCAACATTTGCTGTCACACAGCAGTGGAGTGGCAGATTATTTTGCCCTGGAGGATAACGGATTGATGGAATCTCTCTATCAAACTCCAGACACATTCTTTACCCCGCAAGCCTTGGTGCAATATACTCGAGAACACCAATCTGCCTTTTTTGCTCCGGGAGATGGTTATCATTATTCCGATACAGGCTACATCTTGTTAGGATTGATTATCGAATCAATATCCGGAAAGCCCTTCCACGAAAATTTGCACGGAGTAATCTTCGATCCATTGGACATGAAAGATACTTATTTGATGTTCTATTCTGAACCTGCAAATGGAAAACGACCAATCGCTGAAGCATGGGTTAATGGACATGAAATTAGCAAATTTAAGAGTGTCAGTATAGATTGGGCTGGTGGCGGCGTGATCTCGACATTGGATGATCTGACGATCTATATACGAGCCTTATATCAAGGCAAAATCATAACCACCGAAACATTGGATGCGCTCAATAAATTTGAATATGAATTTATGCCAGGCATTGCCTATGGAAACGGTTTTATGCAAATGCAATTCGAAAAATTCATGCCAACATTGGGATTCTTGCCAAGGATGACTGGACATATGGGGGTACTGGGAACCCAACTCTTTTACGATCGATCGACAGATATGGTATACGTATCCAGTTTTGGGTCCTCTGATGCCACAGCTGCTAGCGTCCAAACTATGATACAAATCTTGTCTATTGTTGATCGAATCAAATAAACTGATTTCTTGTAAAAAACTCAAAAGGGAGTTTACTTTTTGAGCTTCTTATTTAAAACAAATTTGTTCACCGAAACACAAGAACAATAGAAAGGCAAACTGAAATTACTGAGGATGCACCAGGTCTGTAGCGTCCCCTTCCTCTAAATAGAATTTTAAATAATAAAATCGTGTGACCAACATTGTGTCACCAAAATATTTAGCAGAAAAATAAAATAAGTGCTAAACTTAATCAAGTATCCCCTATTACATCAACGAGTCACACTGAAATCAATTGAAAAGTAATTTTGATTTAGTATTTATGATTACTATATTGTCTCCCCACTGATTCAATAATTATTTCGAAGTTCGGGGGTATTGATGAAAGACACTCAGAAAACAAAAACTCAATTGATTGGCGAGTTGGCCGAATTACGCCAACACAGTTCAAACCAGGAAGAATACAAACGAATCAATGAACAGCTGCAAAAATTCTTATGCGCTGTTGAACAAAACCCTGCGTCCATTATGATCACTGATATCAATGGGACTATTGAGTATGTCAACCCAACATTTACGGTGATCACGGGGTATTCTCTCGATGAAGTCGTTGGCAAGAACCCCCGCTTACTCAAATCAGGTCAAACATCCGCTGAAGAATATAAAGACCTTTGGAAAACTATTACATCAGGCAATTCCTGGCATGGAAAATTTTGCAACCGCAAGAAAAATGGTGAATTATTTTTGGAGACAATTTCCATTTCACCGGTGATTAACGATGTGGGTATTGTTTCTCATTTTGTAGCTATTAATGAAACTGTAACCGATAAAACACTGGTGGAAGAAGCCTTGGAACGAGAACGCCGTTTATTGCGTGCCGTGGTAGACAACATTCCCGATCAGATTTTTGTCCACGATCGGGAATGCCGCTTTATTCTTAATAATCTGAGTGATGCACGGGTTATTGGTGTCAGTGATCCGGCAGAACTACTCGGCAAAAGTGATATGGATTTTTACCCACCTGAGCTTGCAGCACGCTATCAAGAAAATGACCGCCAGGTGATGGAAACTGATCAGGTATTGATTGTCGAAGAAGAACCCAGTGTATCGGCAAGCGGACAAAAACGCTGGGTTAGCGCCATTAAAGTCCCGTTCCATGACAATCAGGGTCAAGTGATTGGTCTGGTGGGCATTGCCCGCGATGTTACCAAGCGCAAATTGGCAGAAGACGAATTATTTCACTCGCGCCAGATGCTGCAGTTGGTAGTTGATAACATCCCCATGATGGTTTTTTGGAAAGATGTTAATTTGGTCTTCATGGGCTGCAACCAGGCTTATGCAACACAAATTGGGCTTTCTACCCCCGCTGAAATAATTGGAAAAACCGATTTTGATCTTTTGTTGAAAGAACAAGCTCAAAAATATCAAGAAGATGACCAACAGGTTATCGAAACGGATTCTCTTAAGCTCGATTGTGAAGAACTCACCCTCCAACCAGATAGCTCACAGGTCTGGCTGAGGACCAATAAAATTCCGTTGCATGATCGCAGCGGAAAAGTGATAGGGTTATTGGTAACTTCTGAAGATATAACAGAACGCAGGTTGGCGGAACAAGAAATCGAAATTGCAAACGAAAAATTAATATCCTGGGTAAGTGATCTTGAAAGGCGTAATCAAGAAGCCAACCTCTTACGCCAGATGGGTGATTTGCTTCAAGTCAGCAATGAACGAGATGAATACTATACGATCATTAAAGAATACATTCCCCAGTTGTTTCCTGAAACTTCAGGCGCATTATTTATCTTGAATAATTCGCAATCATCTGTAGAAGCCATGACTATTTGGGGAACCAACCTGCAAAGTGAAACCTCGTTTGCGCCAGGAGAATGCTGGGCAATGCGCCGCGGCCAGATATATCACGGTAAATCCGTCCGCTCAGGCTTGAATTGCCGACACATTAAAAAACCATTTTCGGGGCACTACCTTGAGGTACCGATGATGGCATCTGGAGAAATGATCGGGGTATTGCATATTGAAGAGAGAGAAGAAACATTCCCCCTCGATAATCTTGAGGATCTAG
>PNNU01000263.1 GCA_013824385.1 Anaerolinea sp. | reverse complement strand
AAGAAATTGCGAAGAAAATATAACGTTTTCCAAGAATGTTAAGCATTGGTTATCCTCCTATGCTCCGAACCATTTTTGATGGCGGGCAGGATTTATTAATTTGATCACAATGCTCAAGAAGTTGCGCGTGACCACAATGGCTGTAAAGAGTGAGACACCTACGCCCAGAGCAAGTGTAAGGGCGAAACCTTTCACAATGCTGGCGCCGAAAGCAGATCCAAACCAGAAGAGGATGATGCTGGTGATAATGGTGGCAATGTTAGAATCGCGGATGGAAGGCCATGCGCGTTTCCAACCCAGATCAATGGCTTGCTGAAGCGTGCGTCCGTTGCGGAGTTCTTCTTTTAGGCGTTCAAAGATGAGAATATTCGCATCCAGAGCACTACCAGTTGAGAGCAAGAAACCTGCGATACTTGGCAGAGTCAAGGTCACCGGAATAAGTTTAAATAAAGCAAAGGTAAAACCTGCATAGATTGCAATGGAAAGAACTGCCACTGCACCAGGCAAGCGATAATAGATGAGCATAAAAAGAATTACGATACCGAAGCCAATGGCTCCAGCGAGAAGACTCTTGGAAAGCGAATCTTCACCAAGGGTTGGGCCAATGATGCGGCTTTCGACGACTTCAAGAGCAACAGGCAGGCGGCCATAACGAAGGGTTACAGCCAGATGGTTTGCAGTTTCAGAAGTGAAATTACCACTGATTTGACCACCGCCGTCCAGAGCGCTTTGAATGGTCGGGCATGAGATGACTCTTTTATCCAGAACAATTGCCAGGTTCTTTTGGATGTTGTTGGCGGTATATTGTTTGAACATTTGTGTGCTGTCGGCAGTCACTTCAAAGGGAATAACAAATCCACCCGTTGGATCTACTTCAACAGACACATTTTCAATTTCAGACCCCAACATCACAGTGTGGAATACATAATCAGCAGGTTCAACAACACCTTCGGCGTTCACGACAGGAACAACGGCAGGATCATTGGTGACAGCTTCTGTAAGTCCGTGATCGGTGGTGATGATGGTTCCTTCAGGAAGGTAAGTTGTACCAGCATCAACAAATTCGAGCAAACCGGTTTGTTTGACGGTAGCGATGACTTCATCCGTATTGGTGAGTCCGGGGAATTCACCCAGGATGTATTTATCGCCCGCAACTTGAAACACAACTTCGCTGACACCCAAACCGTTGGCACGATTTTCAAGGGTTAACGCGGCATCTTCAAGAGCCTGTTTATCAATATCTGATCCTTCGGGGGGAGCAAGCAATACTTGCATGCCACCGCGAAGGTCCAACCCGAGAACCGGGTTCAACGAACGTTCAAAAGTACCAATTTTGATTCCGGCGCTGCCTTCAGCCCTGGGTAAATCTACCCAGATAATGGCTGCCACCAGGACGAGGATGAAAAAGAAATTAATATAACGACGATCCATGTGTTTTATGACCTCCGGTGCAAACAAAATCCAGCTATCGCTGGCGGGAACTAAAGGATTATACCGCAATTCGGAAGTTTACCAGTTATTTATGTGGCTTATTTTTGTGCAGATAGAAACCTGTCAATGAGTTCAATTGCAGTTTGCACTACTTCATGTGTCGATAGCTGGTCAGTTTCAATAAGGATATGTGCTTGCTCGCGTGCGTGGATTAATCGGTCCAGTTGAATCTGATATTCGCGCATCGTCCAGTTTAATTTTCTACGGGCAATGGTGGTTTCATAGGAAGCTGAAAGATAAATCAGTACATCCGGATTGGTCAAACGCTGCCACATATTGGGGACGTAAGAATGTTCCTGGGCGATATGACGGCAGTGGTAACCCAAGAGCCGCAATTCATTGATCAGGGTGGATTTCCCTGATGCACAAACCCCCACAATACCTATCAAAGGTGGATCATGCTTGAAAGACATGTTCTCACTTTTTGTGTTGTTTCGTTATTTATTGCTCCTAAAGGTCAATGAGGCGTTAATAAAGGAGGGACGGGTAATTCAAAAGACATTCGTCTGATTTGGTCAGTCTCAGCAGATATTGATCGCAGCACAACTACGCTCATATCGTCGTTGGGGCGATTGTTATCCAAACGGATGGCGTGTGCGAGGATGGTATCGGCCAAATATTGAGCAGTGGGATTTTCTTCTTCGAGCAATGATCCAAGTGTAGTGCAAATGTCAAAAATTTCACCAGTACGATCGCCGGCAAAACGGATGCCATCTGTAAAGAAAACAATGGTCAATCCGCTTTCGAGAGGGAATTCAGTAATGGAAGGGCGGATGTTGCGGGAGGTACCGATGGATGTGCTGGGACTGGTGATACATTCGACTTTATCGCCGCGAGAGATAAACACGGGGCAGGGATTGTTGCGTGTAATGACGATGGTGCCGGTTTGAAGATCCGCGGAGAGGATGTTGAGAGTGGCGGTCACTTTGCCGCTGCGTTCGGTAAATAGAAGGTCCGAGGCGGCGCGGGCAGCAGCACCATCACGTACACCCTCAGCTAATGAACTGATGACTTTGCGCACCACCATGGTGGAAATATTCTTGGCGCCGCGGCCTGAAGTCTGGCCGTCCGCCAGAACCACGGATATGCCGCCATTGGGTCTTTCAACCATTTCAAGTGTATCGCCGCTTTCGGAGGTGGCATACTTGTTGATCTTGGCGACAGCTAAATGAATTTCCATAAATTTGATTGTACAACAAATGAAAAGGCGGATACAAGTAATTGATAATCCAGAGATTGAAAATGATATATTCAAAGATTTGTAATTTCAAGGCAAATTATTGTTTTGACGACTAAATTTTGGTATAGTAAATTAACCACAAATTGTCCATCGAATCTGCATCGACCCCCTATTGTTGAGTTTTCAGAGGTAACTATGCAGTCTTTGATAGCACATATCTTGTTAAAAATATTCATCTCGCTCGTTGCTTTATTATTAGGGTCGACCATTACTCTTGCGGCTTCTCCGGTAAAACCTGTTTTCCAAAATAGAACAAATCAAGACCAAGCGACTTTTCCAAATCTTCAAACCTTTGGATCAATCGTGATGGTTGAAAAATCAGGGTACTTTGATGAAGCGATCCCCTCAAATGCCATTCCATCAAATGCGATACCATCAAATGCGATACCATCAAATGCGATACCATCAAATGCGATCCCTTCAAATGCGATCCCCTCTAATGCGCTCCCATCCAACGCGATTCCCTCAAACGGGATTCCTTCAAATAGATTAGTATCAAAATATATGAGAACTGGTTCAATTGAAATTGGATCAGCTTATTCAGCCCCTTCGTTTGGAGAGTTGGTCTGTTTACAAAGTCAGGGCTGCGGTGAAAATACAATATATGAGGGTTTCCATAATCCTTATCAAGAGGCAGGCTCTGAAATGGTAGCCGCTCCAATTTCAGATGGTACGGTATACCCTGTTATTACACAGGAGACACCCATCACAGAGATCATAATAACAACTACGATTACTCCCACGTTTTTTGTCACTATTACAGTGCTCCCACCAGTTCAAGAGAATGAAATGCAAACAGAAGTAATTCTCACAGTAACGCAAAATACCAACTGCAGGTCTGGCCCCGGGACTGTTTACCAGGCGACCACAACGATCAATGCCAATCAACAAGTTCGTGCGACTGCCCGACACCCAGCCACAAATTATTTTGTTGTTGAAAATCCAAACAGTAACGGAGAATGCTGGTTATGGGGAGAAAGCGTCATTGTCTCTGGACCCGTGGAATCCTTGCCCATTGCAAATCCTCCACCTCCACCAGTTACACCAACCTTTACACCAACGATCACGCGAACCAGCACCCCAACGCTTACACCAACACTACATATTTCGTATGTAGAGATAGAAATTGCAAACGTGAATGCAATAGGTGGAATGCCATTCTGTAATGTGTATTATCGAAAATCAGGAGCATCCTGGTCTTCTGATCTTCTTTCTGGTTGTGTTTTGCCTGGTCAAACAAACTCATTTACAGTTCCTGAAGGTTCTTATGATCTACGAGTGGATTTCTGTTTTGAGGGCTCGTGCTCAGAAAAAATTATTTCGACATTCTTCTCGAATGGTGCATATTTTGGTATGAAATATCCATAGGTGCAGTATGAAGTGTCTGAAGTGTGGTTTTGAGAATCTGGATAATGCTGGCTTCTGTTCGCGTTGTGGAGAACCATTCTCATCTCCACCAACCGATCTTCAAATACGTTACTGCAGTAAATGTGGAAACTCAAATAATATCCAGGCGAAATATTGCAAATTTTGCGGTACTTCATTGACCACAAATTCAGATTTAATTGTTCAGTCAGGTTTGGCTCCACAAGGACAAAAACAAAAAGTAGCGAATCAATATACCAGGCTTTTTGTCATATGGTTAATGGTAGGAATATTCATTACTGTATATATAATCGTATCTCTTCTTTTTAGTCAACGGCAAAAATTCTTATCAGGAGGATATACAGGTGAAGCTAAAGTGATCGCCAGTCAATTTGTTAATGACAATTACCAAGATTTTTCTGATATTGAACCGATCGTCTATTTTGCGAATGTTCAAGGAAAAGATTTTTATGTAGCAGATTTTATTAGTATTGATCAAAATTCGGGTTCTGAAGGGCTTCGTGTTCTGGTTGATCCTTTTCTTCGCGCTGTTTATGCTTATGAACATATATATCAAGGTGAATCAAATAATACTCAGACCCAATCAATCTTATACTTCGTGATTTCGGGTGATACTTGCACCAGTATTGCAGTGCAATTTGGTATCGCAGTTGAACAACTAATAGCCATAAATAATCTTCCGGATGATTGTGGTGATCTTGTCCAAAATCAACAACTGATAATCCCACTTTCTTCTGAGTGACCATAATTTATTTGGCAAAACAATAAGACCTAAGTGTGATTAATTGACCAGTGTTGAAGAAAAATCCTTCCTGACGGCTGGCTTCTATTCTGCTTGACAACCAACTTACCCGGCGGACTAACATAGGATTGGAAAATGATATATTTCCTTGACGATTGCATAAGTCGAGCGTATAATCTATCCGCCTGTCAAAAGAATGACGGGTACGGAATTCTTGACAGGAGTATTACGATGGTTCCTCTTCCAAAACGGAAACTTTCAAAAGGTCGCCGAGACCGCCGCAGGTCACAAGACGCACTGCAGGCAGCCAATCTGGTTCAATGCAGTAATTGTGGCGAGATGCGTTTGCCCCATACGGTCTGCTCTAATTGCGGACATTATGCCGGCAAAGAAGTCCTCGACCTGGGCAAAGAGACCAAGAAAAAATAAAGTTTATCGAGAGAAAAAACGGACTGAAAAGTCCGTTTTTCTTTTAAGTGCTCTTTAACCACGAAATTC
>PNNU01000262.1 GCA_013824385.1 Anaerolinea sp. | reverse complement strand
GTTAGTATTTAAGAAGATTTTCCAAGTTGGTGCAATTGAGATTTATGATATTTGTTTAACAGATTTGAGTTTTTTCTTGCCTAAAAAGAATAGGAAGAAGCCCAAGAAGCGTAAGCCGGCTGCTACAAAGAGGCCAACCGGAAGACTGATCTGATCAGCAATCCAGGTACCGATCAACGGAGAGGCAATTGCTGCCAAATACTGGATGCTTTGTGCCAACCCCACAAAAATGGCACTGTATTCGATGGGGACAACTTTCATCAGTTCATCGAAGAAAACCAGATCAAGGCCAGCTTGAAAGATGCCTGTAACACCCGCAATTATGGCAATCTGCCAGGTTGAAGTGGTCAACGCCAGTAGAAATGGATATAGCGACAGACCTAGTGTGGTCCATATCAGCACCGACCGGGTGCCTTTTCTTCTACCGAGACGCGTCCAGAAGAAATAGCCAAGCACCATGATGGCGATCTGGCTGGTGGTAATGATAGAGATCCACTGATCCGAGGCGTGCACGTATCGGACAAGATAAAGGGGAACCAACGGTGCAGCAAGCGAGATGCCCGACATGAAGATGAAGCGTTTGAACATGAATGACATAAAGCTTTTTTCTTTGAATACCAGTTCTTTAAGCTCAAGAAACTGAACCTTAAGAGATTTGACTGTCGATAAAGAGGGCTGTATGGTTTCGGGTAGTTTTAAATGACTGGAGTAGTAGTAACTGATCAAACCGCCGATGGATAAGCCGATAAACATAAGTTGATAGTTTAGTGGAAAAAGCACTTTATCCAGGAGCTGACCTACACTAATCACCATGAGGGTGGTGGTAACACCCATGGTGGACCAACGCCTTGACATCAGTTCAAAGCGACGGTCAGGACCGGCCACGGCATTCATAACCACCGAAAAACCGATGTTAACCACCACCTGCGGCAGGGTGGCAAGCGCCCAAATCAACAGGATGGAATTTACCAGAACAGATTGTGGAATAAGAAAAGAAATTGCGCCGGTGAGGGCATAGCTGCCAATGACAAACAGCCTGGCAATGCTGAACCATTTGACAATGTTGGTCTGACGCTGAAGAAATCGACCGAGCGGGATGGCTAGGAGCAACCCGGTGACAGCCGGCATGGATGAAAGCAAGCCCACTTGAAAAGAAGTGGCATTCAGGTGAGTAAGAAATATGGGCAGAAAAGGAGAGGCAGCATTGGCAAGACCAACACCAATGGCGTCAATTTGCACATTGCGAAAGTTGGTCTTAACCACATCCGCGGATTGCGGGTCAGTGAGTGTTTCTGGAACCTGGGTCACATTTACTCGATGGGTACAAGAATAGTGGAATTATACCAACCAAAAACAGGGTTGCCTTTGACGGTATTAATTTATAATTAAAAGGCAAATGCGGGACTTTGTGGTGGGTTAAAAGTTGAAATTTCTTTGCAATATTTTGAATTAAGTTTATTGAAGAAAATTGGGATTGGTGGGTTCAGAAAACGAACCCACCCTACGAGACTAGGTAATTGTATTCCAGTTTCAACGAATAAGATGCAAATTCAATATGGAGATCAATATATTAACATCGCGGATCCTTATGGCCCACAAATAGGTTGTTATTATGATTGCTATTACCATACTCCTAGTGAAACCGAATCATATGGCATAATGACTCAACAATTATTAAACTGGAAAATTAATATCGAATATGTTGCAACAAATCTTGAGGCTGGAGCATTACGTGCAATTACTTTAGGCATTACGCCAACGGCGTTTAATTCAGCTACGTGGCATTTAAAAGGTGTACTTACTAAAAAAGATTTTGAAGATATTGGTTGGAATTCAGGAGGTGCAACATATATCCTAAATGATATTCCCACTGCTTTACAAGTACTAGGTATAACAAGTTCCTGGAATTTTGGTTCGGAGGTAAACAATGGGAAATAGAAAACCTTTTCAAAAAAAATACGTTTTTTATTGCATAGCAACATTAATATTAGTATTCGCATTTATTAATATTTTGAGATTTGTGAACACCCAAAATATTAATTTTCAAGGAAGACAAGCAACAGAACGGGCGGAAAAAACATTAACCAGTAATTACAAAGATATTGCAATTGCAACAGTAGAAAACTTCGAAGAATCATGGTTATCTCCTGAAATGCAAAAAAATCCAGGTACATTCCTTCAAGATTTATTGTATGGACCTCAACTTGAATATTGGTTAAATTTTATAGGCAATAACAGTGAAATATCTAACGGGAGATGGTCAACTCCAAGACAATTTCTGATTACTAATCTGCGAATTGTGGAATACTCAGAACAGAGAATGGGAATTATTGCTTGTGTAGAATGGGTAACAAATGAAACCAACCAACCTGAAAGTTCTCTTACAATTATACCTACGATAAAAAGTGAGAATTATTATCTTTTTATTAATGATAAAGGTACTTGGAAATTAGCCAACGTCATTGACATTACAGATCCAAAACAAGCGTTACAAGATTGGGATTATATGAATCAAAAATTAAAGGATATCACTGGCGATTTTCCCTCAGTGGTGTATAAGAATTGTGAAATTGGAGTTTTTGAAAATTGATAAGATTAGAAAACCAGTAATTATTACAGAAATATTTTTACTTTGCTCTACTCAGTCAATTGATTATTAAGCCAACCGCCTGACCCAGGTGTTAAGCGGCTCTGACACCTACCAATATAACTACAACGGACTCGGTGACCGTCTGCAGAGCATTCTCAACAGCACGGCCACTACCTACTCGCTTGACCTGAACAGCGGCCTGACCCAGGTGCTCGCGGACGGAACCAACACCTATTCTTACGGGTTTAATCGCATCGCACAGGTTTCTGAGACCCAGACCGGCTACTTCCTCGGCGACGCACTGGGAAGTGTCAGACAGGTCGTGGACCCGCAAGCCGAGATTCTGCTGGCACAGAGCTATTCACCTTACGGAGAAGTATTATCTAGTGTGGGAGATTACAAGACAGCCTTCAATTACACCGGTGAAATGACCGATGGTACTGGACTTGTTAACCTGAGAGCAAGATACGCGAATTGTGCGCCCCCGGAGCGAAGCGGAGTGGGGTACGACCCGGGGAGGGGGATCACTCGTGCGTAGGCTTCATAGTCCGGCGAGGAATCCCCGTGGCTGGAATCCGCTTTGAAGGTGATGGCGGGTTATTTAGGTGAGGACTTTGACAAAGCGCCAGGGTAAATGGAGACTTCAGTGACCAGGGTGGTATAGCAGCCGTCATCCTGCCAGAAGCTCAGATAATTTCCGTTTTTATCGAAGCTGTCAATGCGGTAGATATCATAGCCATTGATGACAACTGCATCACCCGGCTGAATGGAATTCAACTTTTGGTTGATTTCTTCGTTTGAAGGGATGACGTGCAAGAGGCCGATAGAGCCATTTGGCCTCGGGTCGTGCCATGAAAGCCAGCGATACCGATGGTCATACACTTCAATTTCAACAATAAAAGGATTTGAATAATCACCGTTGGTTATAAGGATATCCCCGGTCAGCAAGGCGAAATTATCCTCATGAATTGGGGCGGCGTAACCCACCAAACCAGAAAAACTAATCTCTCTGGTCGATTCATACGAGACCACCCAAAACGCTCCTGAGGGATGCATGATGCGATGCAGATTATCCAGATATTGGATGTCATTGAAATTATTGATGACAACCGGCTTGACAAAAAAAGGTCTAAGTGTATCCCAATTTTTTTGAGTAAGGTCAATTGCCAATATCAAAACAAAAATACTGATCAAAAACGTCAAAAGTCTGATTCGATTGACCTTTTGATTCTTTCGATTATCTTTGATCGTATTTAAGAAATGCATTCATCTTCTTTCAATAACAGAAAATCAAAAATGGTTTTTGTTGTGAATGCTTAATTACCTATCAGACAATATTTATTGGTAGATCTTTTTCACACAAAGGATAGCACAAAATCTTAGCGTGCTGAGCTCTAAACATGAAGTCTTGGCTTCAATTCGAGTGCATAAAATGGACAAACCGAGACACACAATCCACATGCAGTACAACATTCTGAGTTTACACTGGCAATCTGTTTTACTGGTGCGGTAAGAGCATCAAATTGGCATACTTTTGCACATTGTGTACATGCTTTACACTTCAGTTCGTCCACCCATGCAGTTTGATTGATTGAAGTGTTTACAGTTTGTCCATGACGATACTTATTGAGATATAAACCCCTAATTTCTTCAATATCCTGATATCCGTGAGCACTTAACCACTGAGCAGTTTCGGCAGCAATTTTGCCGTAGATATCTGGACCTCTTAGAATGGCTGCTGTGCAAACCTCAACAAGAGAAGCACCTGCCATAAAGAATTCAATCACATCTTCTCCACACGTTACACCACCCACACCAATGACAGGTTTGTCAGTAACACGGGCTACCTCAAAAACTGAACGAACGGCTAAAGGTTTAATGGCGGATCCAGAAAGCCAACCATATCCGTGTTGAGAACCGAGAGGGGACGTTCCATGTTCAATATCGATCATCAGTGTTGGGCCAAAACTATTAATACATGTAAAGCCATCAACATATGGATCAAGAAGCGTTGCAATCTCACCCAAATCGCCAGAGTGCAAGCTAAGCTTGGCCACAATCGGAATGGAGACTGCGTTTCGCAAAGCCTGTGCGGTTTCTACCAACCGCTTTTCATCGAGATAATGGATGGAGAATTCAATAATATCAATGCCTTTTTGTTCAAGGCGAGGTCCCAATGTGGCAAGATCCTGGGCGCTATATCCCACGCTGGCAATTAATGGAATCTGATATTCATGGGCAGCTTTAAGTGAAATATCGTATTCGTTTTCAAACCAGGCTTCAGGAGAAAGTTTGCTCCAAAGTTCAGTATTGAGAAGATTATCTTTACCAAAACGCACCATGTTGGGATGGGGGACTTGAGCAGCCATGCTGGAAATGGTTTTTGTCAACAATCCGCCTGCGCCGCCTTGGGCTGCGCGTTGCACCATCTTACCAGAACCTACATTTGGACCTGCAGCAGGAATAACTGGGTTGCGAAAAATGTGTTTAAAAACTTCTACAGTCAGGTTGACGTTTTCCATGCAATTCACTTTCAAAAAGGATTTTTCTATATCAATAATTGAACCTAATATTAAAGTATGGCAATTATGCCATAAACTTAATAAAACTAACTCTATTATTAAGTTTGAATCCGAAAAATAGATTAAAGACTAAAAAATTAGAATAATTCAATCTACAATTTCAACTTTGGTCACCAGGGTGGTATTGCAGCCAGTGTCCTGCCAAAAGCCGATATATTCCCCTTGGGGATCGTAGCCTTGGATTTGGTAAATATCATATCCGGTAATGGTAACAGTATCT
>PNNU01000261.1 GCA_013824385.1 Anaerolinea sp. | reverse complement strand
TCAACGGCAACACCCACTTCAACTCCGACGGCCACCAGCACGCCTGTAAATCCTCTCTCTGTAAAACCTTGCATGGTGTCCGGTGATTGCTGGGATTCTGACTGGGTGGATGATCTGGTTGCAAATGGCGCGAAATCGGGCAAAATCTATCAGGTAACGTTTCCATATGACAGGCCTGAGCGATTTCTCACTCATTGGAGTGCAATAGATGAAGCCACTCTTCAAGAGAACCTCACCCATATCGTGTGGATCTTTCGTATTGATGGACAGGATTACTTTAATAACCAATGGTTGTCATATATGAGTGTCTCCGACAGGGATGACCCATCCATTGAACGCCCTGCCATTTGGTTGGATGTCAGCCTCAGCGGTTGGAAACTCAACAAGCCCCACACCATTGAAATCGGATATAAGTTGACTGCAAAAACGGATGACGGTTGGTTTGAATACGAAAAAGGTTTCACATCTATTTATACCTACATTGCTAGTCCTTCAGACTTGCCCACAGCGACACCAACTGCCACGGTGACCCTGACCCCAATACCCAGACCCACCGCGGTTCCTTATACAAAAACCCCCAAACCTACGTTGGCCCCCACTAACCCTCCTTGCAGCAGTGACTCAAGCATTGAGATTGATAACACCACCGGCGGTATCGTAACCCTTAAATTATCGGGTCCGATGAGTTATCGTTTTGATCTGGTGACAGGCGTCACGACACTTAACGTGTGTTCGGGTAGTTATAGTTATCAGGCATGGGGCTGCGGCGGCGCCACGGATTCAGGAACAATCAACAGCGGCGAAGCCCACGAGTTTTACTGTAATTAGTTTTTATTGATATGAAGCTACTTGGCGTAACCCCTTCGGAGGTCTCGTAATGTCGAAAACAAAAATCACCGTCAGTCTATTGTTGGTTGTTGTATTACTCATTTCTGCCAGTTGTGCATTGATCCCGCAAAAATTTCAAGACCTTGCTGATACATTCACCGCCAAGACAACGCCCACGCCGAGGTACATCGTGGTTACATCCACGCCTCAGGCGGCAGGCAGCGGCGCTTCTCAAATGGAACTCGTGTTCAAACCCTGCCTCTACAATTCTGATTGCCCCGACGCCGTGGACCTGGATGACATGCTGGGCGCTCAGCAGAGAAAATCTTACGATGTGAAGTTACCCTATAACGCGCAATTAAAATTGAGCAATGGTTGGGTGGCCATTGACGAAAAAACCCTGGAAGAAAACCTTTCTCACATTAAGTGGATCTTTGAAGTGGACGGCGTGGATTACTTTCAGCCTGAATTTATTGTCAAAGATGCAGTAACGACCATTCAAGATACTTCGACTGAAAACTTTGGCGCGTGGGTTGGAGTGATAGTCGAAGGATTCGCCCTCAATCAACCGGTTACCTTGGTGGTGGGCCATACATTTACCGAGGCAGTCAACGACGGCTGGGAGGATTATCCAGCGGGTTTTACCAGTACGATCACTTACAATTTCATCCCGCAACCGCTAGATTTTGGTGCGCCAACGATGAAATAACGTCAAAAAGTTAAATTGAGATTAGACCCTTCCCATTGCTAGTTCTGGTGTTGCTGGCAATTGGGAGGGTCTTTCCGGTATAATGCAGGCATGAAATCATCTTCAAAACTTGGTAGAACACTGTTTGTCATTGGCGGCAGTCTTTGTGTTGTTATCGGTACGGTCGGTATTTTTTTGCCAATTTTACCAACCACAGTATTCTTTCTATTAGCTGCAGCAGCCTTTGCCCACAGTTCGGATCGGCTCTTCAATTGGATCATGAACCACCGCTTATTTGGACGTTTGATCCGTAATTACCGCTTATATCATGCCGTGCCGGTTCAAACCAAAATCGTTTCAATCTCTTTTCTGTGGTTGACCATTGGTGCTTCTGCCATTTTTGCCGTGGAGCAGTGGTGGCTGCGGGGATTATTAGCCGTGATTGCTATTGGTGTTACCTGGCATATTCTGGCGTTGAAGACCTTGACCCCTGAGATGCTGGTCGAAATTGGAAACAGAGATACTGATAACTCAAAAACCACTTTGGATAACCCAAATCGCGAAATCGTTCAACCAAAATAAGTGAACTGATACACGCCAAACCAGACTGAATTCTATTCGAAAATACTGACACCTCGTTTTTTTATGCGGGGTGTTATTTTTATTAATTTTGCCTGCTTAAGTGTCTTTATTTTTAACTGGTATTTGACATATTCCGTTTATATAATAGGGCTATCTGTTCTTGAAATAAATTATTATGCTTATTGGTAGAAAGCCATTAGAGGGAGGGTTGTATGGATTTTCTTCAAGCTGAAGCTCAATTTCGACAATTGGATGCCCAATACAAAGCCGGCCAAATATCCTATGATCAATATCGAGATGCCTTAATCCAGCTTCAGGTGACTGAAGGCTCAGGGGCACAGTGGCAAATTCAGGAACTTACGGGGCAATGGTACACCTTGAGTGGCGGCCAGTGGATCCCAGCGCAACCGCCTGGCAATGTCTCTGTCAACCAACCTCCCTTATCTTTTACTCAGGCCGAAGGGCAATTTGCAGGGCTTGAAGCTCAATATATGTCTGGCCAGATCACCATGGAGTATTACCGCACGGTTCTGGCACAATTGCAGGTCACGGACGCCAGCCAGAATGTCTGGCAGATGCAGGAACGCACAGGCGCATGGTATGTATTGTCTCAGGGACAGTGGGTGCCCGCAACTCCATCGGGTGCGATCGCTCCTCCAACCATTGCACCGCCTCAACAAATCATCACTCCGCAAAGTGGATACCCCCCGCAATATAATCTTCCTCGCAAAAAGTCGCCGTGGGGAGTGATTGGCATTGTCGGCGGCGGTTTGCTGGTGATGGTGCTGGCTGTGGTGGGCATCTCTGCCCTGATAAAGGGTGGGGCAGGGTCTATCGCCAATACAAAAACATATGACTTTAAACAGCAATCCACTTTGACATTGAACCCTGGTGAAAGTCAGCTCGTAGACGACCATGGAACCACTTTGCAAGTGGCAGCTGAAGCACTACCTGTCGAAGATTCAATAACCCAGCTCACGGTTTATGCAGCCGGAGGGGAGCTCGAAAAGGTATTGAGCGAGACTTACACACTTGAAACCCCGTTCTATGAGGTCTCTTTGCAAGGTCAGAACGACGGCAGTGGACCGGCGGTATTGTCCTTTCCGGCAGCCAGTCCGAATTCGCGGCTGCTGATGATCATTGACATGCAGGCTGCCATTCTGCTGGATGAAGCTCCGCAGAATGGTAAGCTGACCACGAAAGCTCATCTTGGACCGACCGACCCCGGGGCGCTCTATCCTGATGGGGAAAATGGACAGACTCACAATGTGTTGTACGTGGTGGTCACACCCAAACAAACATCTTTTGCGCCAAATTCTTCAATTATTATGGCGAGCAACCGCCTACAGCAAGAAAGTTTCGGCAAGATGTGTACGCCAGTAAGTTTAAAAGCGATGTCAATTTTCCAACGCTGTCAATCCAATGAAGATGGCTCAGTCATGGTCATTTATCCTTCAACCGATAAAATGACTCACATAGATGCGTATCACGCAGCTGAAGAAATTGAAGCTGCGGTGAGCACATATTTGGGGATGGGTTATACGAACTCATATCTAGATGCCTCATCGCCAATCCTGGCGGTGGTGAGCTCTAGTTATAAAAGCCCGGAATACAATTTCAAGAACGGCGTGATCTATCTTCCTCCTGACATACCGGTGAAATTAAATGACGAAAGAATGTCGATTCGACACGAGGTTGGACACTGGATTCAGAACCGGGTGTACTCGATGGCGATTGCCAAAGCCGTTGGCGCTCGTGAGTGGTGGCTGGAAGTAGCTGCTGAAGTGATGGTCATGGATATTAATCCTGAATATATTACTAGTGATATCAATACATACGGCAAGATCACCTTAGACGACAATATGACTTTTGCCTTCCAGAGTGCGCCTTATGAATGGCCGGCAGATTTTTATGTTCAATCGCAGTTGGTCATGGTAAACATCTGCGACCTTGGCTGCCCGATTACTCGGGATGATTTTGTCCGTGCGATCAATAAGGGGTTGTACCCATTCAATGGAAATTACGAACGAGAGATGCTCACCAGCAATCTTGAAGATTATGCCCGCTACCTGCTGGGATTTTCACCGCGTGAAGCCAATACGAATATTTCATTGGCCGGCGTACAGAGCCAGGATGAATGGGGACAGATCATTTCGATCAGTCGCACGGAAGGGAGTTTAATTAAATTCAACCACAATGGTGATGAACCGCAGATTAAAGAAGAGAAAACCCAAATTGGAACCAACCTGATCATTAATGCTGCTGTCGAAAAAGACGGGGTTTACCCCTTGCAGATCACCAGCGGCACTGGTGGTAAGTATACCGGCCTTCCCATGATGTTGGTGGTTGAACCAGGTGTGCCTTTTCTATATCGTTTGGATGGCGGAGCAGAAATTAACAGCGACGGCAGCAAGGAAGTGAAAATCGGTCCGTTGCAGGCTGGCACTGGAGTGGGAGTGGTTCGCTTGGTGGCTTTCAGCAAGACCGGCGGTCAATCCTTCAAGGCTAAAATTGAACCAGTCAACCTTGATGGCACCTGGGTGATCATTCCATCAGGCGCACTCAGCAATGATATTGTCTGCACAGGAGGAGACACCGACAGCGAGGATGGCGCCAACCCAGAGGGTATTGCCATGGCGGGAGCCACTTATTTCAGCTTCCTCAGCGCGATGGGTGAGATGACCACCGACAGCAGCGGTCAAACTTTGGATTGGGCACTTGTACCTGAGCGCATCCCCGCGGATGTTTCTGCAAGCGACTTTACTTTCAATGCATCTGCGATCACCGAGATTGACGGAATCCGCTTGCAGGGACAATTGGATCTGCCAAAACCTACAGATGAGTCTGGCTTTCTACCGGGTCCTGGGACAGGTGCATATTTGAATCCTTTGGCAGGGTTGATGCCGCCAGTTCAATCCGTCTCTCACCCCGTTCCAATTGGAATGGCGGTTGTGGTTCTTCTGCCTGCGGTGGGGATTAGTCTCATACCACTGAGCAAGAAACGGCAGAGATTGATGATCGCTCTGGCGATTGGGATGATGGTAATAACATTGGCGGGCTGCTTCGGGTTTGCCTTCTACGGAACGATCAAGGGAGACATTAAGATCACCAAACTCGAGTATAAGGGAGGCTCCGGCACCTCAACATGGGATTACGGTAGCATGCCAACCGGCGATCCAATCTGGGTGTTCAAGGATGGCACAGCCACCTTCCCAATCGATTTCTTCATCGAGGTGAGCGTGGATGACATTGAGGGCAACACAACCACATCTATTGAACAATGCAGCGGTACTGCGACTTAT
>PNNU01000260.1 GCA_013824385.1 Anaerolinea sp. | reverse complement strand
AAGACAATAGATAGAAGATAGAGCAAAGCCCTAATTTCTGAAATGAAATGAGGGCTTTAAATTATTTACAAATTGGGGGAATGAATTGTTGCATGAATTCAATGTGTTTTAATTATTGATTAAGAATGTAATAAGTAGCTCTTCCTTTTTCCATGCGTAGAATTAAACCTAAGGTAATTAACTTATTAAAATCCAGAGCACGAGTGGCTTTTGCTCTATTTGTTTTTTGAGAATATTTTTTATCAGTAGTAAACCCTCTTTCCTTAATTAATTCCAGAATAAGATGCAAATGGGGCTGTATTTCATAATCGGGAGACGGCTGGTAGATATCAAGTAACGATCGAACTCTCGATAATTCATTAACGAGTCCATCTGAGAAGTATTCCAACCAGGGGGTAAAATCTATCTTTTCCACCAAGTCATAGTAGTTGCCAAATTCCCCAACCATTTGGAAGTAGCGAGTGACATCCTGGTTATAGAAATTTTCAAAACTGAAAAGGTTAAAAGTATTCAATCCCATTTTGGCTAGCAAAATTTTTGTGGCCAGCCTGGTAGTGCGTCCATTGCCGTCCATGAATGGATGAATGATCACCATTTGCTTATGAAAAAGACCTGCCAATATTAGTTGATCAACTGAATTCTGGTTGGAATTAATAAATTTGATCAATTCTTGCATGAGTGGTTTCACATCCTCAACATCTGGGGGCAGGTAGACAGGGTTCCCGGTACGAGGATCGTTAACAAATACAGGTTTTAATCTCAGCTTACCACAATCTGATTTGAGAAGCAGCCCATTCATAACTAATTTATGGATTTCAAGTATCTTTGGGATGGTTATCGATATCTTTTGGTTTTTGAGGTGCTGCAATGCGGTGTTGTAATTAAGAATTTCTCTCTCAGTATCGTGAATGTTTTTCGGTTGATTTTTCAGGATCCTTTTTACCTCAGTAAGAGGTAAGGGATTGCCTTCAATACTTGTTGAGGCGTGTGTTGATACTTCCCCGGCTTTATTTTCAAAATCTATTAATACTAAACCAGGAAAATGATGATGGTTTAGTTCAATCACTATCGTATTGACAAGTTTAATATTTGCCAACAGCTTGGCGGAAATTTTGTAATTGGGAGAAAACATCGGCTATAGACCAACCTTTCGTCTAATTATATATCAATATTATAGACGATTGTTGGACGATTCTTGGACGATTCTTTTGTATATGTTTTCCATTAATAAACATGGACTATAAGGAAAACAAAAAAAAGAAATTCAAAAACCTAAATTTACTTTTAGGGCAAGTCCCCGATTTCTGGAAAAAGAAATCGGGGACTGAATTAATATAAGAATTCGGGGACTTTAATAAGGTAAGAAATCGGGGACTAGATTAAATTATCTTATGCAACTTTGAGCGGGACGAGGTCAAATTCCACGCCGTCTTCGAGGCCGGTCTTTTTCAATATAGTCACGGTAGTTTCGGAAAGGGACACGCCTTCAATAGCGGAGCGGTCGGCGTTCTCAAATTCTTTTTCGCCGTGGATGTAGATGCGATCTTCACCTTCTGCTTTGGGAGATTCTTTGAGCTGTGTAAGCAGTTCATCCATATCTTTTTTGAAGCCATCCAATTCGCGGAAAGCTTCAATTTTCACGGCGGCAAAGAAGTGCCCGACTCTGGCGGCTGACCCGCTTGAAGAGCCGCTAACGTTTTCTCCAAAGCCCGAACCGGCAAGTACACCTGAAAAAATATCCACCATCAAAGCCAGACCGTAACCTTTGTATCCGCGCAAAATTTCTGGTCCGCCAAGGGGCATCAACGCTCCACCTGAGATCACTAGTGCAGGATCCTGAGTGATGGAACCGGTTTGATCCACGCCCCAACCTGAGGGTATGGGTTTGCCCTCTTTTTGATAAACAGTAACACGGCCAATGGGTACGATGCTGGTGGCCATATCCAAGACGAAAGGCCGCTGTGAAAGGGCAGGCACGGCCACCGCAATGGGGTTGGTGCCCAGCATGGCTTTTCTGCCGTGGGTGGGTGCGACCAGCGGACCGGAGTTGGTGAAGCTGATACCGATCATGTCATGGGGCAAAGCCATCATGGCATAATAACCGGCGATGCCGTAATGGTTGCTGTTGCGTACGGTGGCAAACGCCAAGCCGATTGTGGAAGCTTTTTCAATGCAGTGCTGCATTGCTTTAACGCCCAGTGGATGCCCGAGGCCGTTGTTGCCGTCAATCGCCAGCGTGGTGGGGGTCTCTTTGAGGATGGTCGATGGTGAAAGGGGGTTGATCAATCCTTTGCGTATTCTTGAACCGTAATAGCTGTTCAAACGGATCATGCCGTGTGAATCCACACCGCGGGCATCAGCAGAAAGCAGCACATCCGCGGCGATGGCAGCATCTTCAGCAGGCACATCCCAGCGCACAAAATAGCGAATGATGTAGTTTTTGAGATCTTCCTGTCGGAAATAATATTTTGACATAATATCCTTTCAATTTCAGTTCAAAAAATTATACAATATGTATGTATTTTTTATGGAGTTGAAGTTTGTTTTTTTGTATTCTAAAAATAAAAAAAGGATCATTATGAAACAGTTAAAGGTAGTTGCCGTTATTTTTTCTTCCATTATTTTAATAAGTGCCACTGGTTGCAGCGCAATCAGTAAATTGATTAAATCGGATCCGATCAAGGAAATGTTGCTGGCTACCCCTGTCGGTACTCTGGAACGGATGGAAGCTACTGAAGTGAATCAATCCACGCCTGTTCCGCAGTCAGAACAACTCCTCCTTTCTGATGATTTCAGTGATCCTGATTCCGGCTGGAGTATTCTTTCTGACGACCTCGGCAGCACGGATTATGTAAATGGTACTTATCAAGTGATTGCAATAAAAGAAAGCAATTACAACTGGGGTGTTGCCGGTCAAACATATAATGATGTCAGGGTTGACGTTGATGTGGATGTGATTGAAACCAATCCTTCATTAGATGATGGGTTTGGAGTGGATTGCCGTATTCAGGAAAACGGTGATGGCTACGGGTTTAGAATCGCATCAGATGGGTATATCGCCATTGAGTTGTTTAGCAATGATGAAACCACTGAACTTGTGGAATGGGAATTCAACGATGCTGTGTATACCGATGGAAGGACCAATCACCTAACCGCAATTTGTAATGGCTCACAATTTTCATTTTTTGTGAATGATATCAAGGTGGCAACAACAAATGACAGTACATTTTCTACCGGAGATTTGGCCCTCTCTGCATATTCGGGAGAAGCTGACGCTATAACCGTTACTTTTGACAACTTAGAAGTTCATTCTGTAGTTGGTGCTGCAGTTGAACCACCTCAAGGTGAATATTCTCTTGAAGTCAATAATCCAACTGATTTTGAAATCTGCGGCATGTTCATTGTGCCTTCCTCAGAGGATTATTGGAAAGACAACTTGTTGGTCGATGGTGACAATATTGCTCCGGGAGAGAATAAGACCTTTTCAAATCTAAGTGATCCATCAGTGGACCTCAGGGCTGAAACTTGTGACTTCTTTACGGTCTCTGAAGGGTATGAGATTGATTTGTCTACCACCACCTCTTACACGCTTGAAGCGCCGCGGCTTTTACTGCATCAGCCGTTTGATAACACGGAGGGCTGGCCTTCGGGTGTCGTGGATGGTGGTATGGTTTCAAGCAACAATGGAATGTATTCGTTGGTCGTTTCAGAAGCGGAAAAGTTAGTGACCGCTACCGGTAAATTTTCAGGTCAAGACCTAGTTTTGTTCGCCAATGCATCGCTGGTAAAAGCCGGCGGCGGCGATATGGGAATTTACGGCATCACCTGCCGCATGCGGCCGGATGGCAGCGGCATCTTCTTCGCCATCCGCGGAGACGGCATGGCAAGCATCATCGCGATTAACAAGGGTGAGATGGAACAACTGACCGATTGGTCCAGTTCGGAATACATCCACGCAGGGTTGGATTCAAACAATATTGAAGCCGATTGCCTGGGATCTGACTACACCATGTTTGTGAACGGTGATTATGTCGGAACCGTTGAAGATACGCGCTACCAGAACGGCAAGGTTGGGGTGGCGGTGTTCTCGCCTGCAGGTGAATCCACTGAGGCGGATTTTGATTTTCTGGATGTATACGCAGGAGAGTGAAGCTCTTTAACCACGAAACAAACGAAAATTTCTAAATACACAAAAAGTATTTTTTTTCCCTCATCCCCAACCCTTCTCCCGCGAACGGGAGAAGGGTGCCTATTTAATAAGTGTTGAAAAATTTTAGAGAACAGTTTTATTAATAAAAATGCAAATTATCAGGAGTAAATTGTCAAAATGAGGGAGCCATTAAGTTGATAGCTCTATTGACATAATAAAGAAATAAAAGTACAATATGACCAAAATCGTATAAATGGTCAAAAAATGAAAAATCAAAATGTGAGCAAGAAACGGATGGAACGTCCGACACGGATACTTGAGGCTGCATCGCGGTTAACCACTCGCTACGGGTTTGACAAAACCACAGTGGATGAGATCGCCAGGGAAGCCGGGGTCTCAAAAGGGGCGATTTACCTGGTTTGGCCGGGCAAGGAAGAACTCATCGATGCTTTGATTGAGTTCGAGATGAAGAAGCTGATGCTCGACTTACGCGATCGAATAATTGCTGACGACAAAAGCGATTCCATTGCGGCGCTCTACCGGCATACGCTTATATCAATTCAAAAGAGTCCCCTTATCAGCGCGCTGTATACCCGTGACGGGAAGATCCTGGGCGACTTCGTGCAACGTCAGGACCCTGAACGTTATACCAAACGCCTGTTGATGAGCAAAGAAAGCGTCGCAGCGATGCAATCCGCGGGACTGCTGCGTGCGGATCTTTCGGCAGAAGTGATCACTTATTTATTCAGCATTATGTCTCTGGGATTCTTAAGTATCAGCAGCGTCATCCCCACCGAAAACGCGCCGCCGATTGATGCAACCGTCGAAGCAATCGCGTCCATGGTTGAAAGCGGTTTAACCAGACCTGGCGGCAACCGGGCTTTGATCAAAGAATCCACACTACAGATGCTGGATTTGATGTTGGCGCAATATGAGAAAAGAGGAAGCAATGAAAG
This sequence comes from Anaerolinea sp., assembly GCA_013824385.1. The sequence continues at coordinate 294 of PNNU01000260.1, read as the reverse complement.
CTGAAATGAAAGAATTCGTTTTGGAAAGAGAGAATTATTCGATTCATTATTGGTTGAGCGGACCCGAGAAGTCGCCATTGGTGGTGTTCACCCACGGCGCAACTATAGACCATCATGAATGGGATGCCACGCTGTCGATTGTTGCAGAAAAATATCGTGTTTTAACTTGGGACATGCCTGATCATGGACTTTCTCGTCCGGCACCTTTTTCCATGGCTGCCGCGAAGGATGATCTTATCGCACTTTTGGATGTTATCCATGTAGATCAAGCCATTCTGGTAGGCCATTCTCTAG
>PNNU01000259.1 GCA_013824385.1 Anaerolinea sp. | reverse complement strand
TTCAAGGCATTCGACACCCGTTTGGAACGAGAAGTTGCAATAAAAATTATCCGTACCGAGCAATTTGGTGAAGAGTTACTGGACCGTATTTTAAAGAGATTTGAACGCGAAGCAAAGACATTGGCCCGGTTAACACATCCAAATATTGTTGGAATAATTGATTATGGAGAATTTCAAGATTCTCCTTATTTGGTGATGGAATATTTACCCAGCGGAACTTTAAAACAACAAATCACCCATCCATTTCCATATCAACAAGCCGGACGCATATTGATCCCTATTGCCAAGGCATTAGATTTTGCACATCGAATGGGAATATTACATAGAGATGTAAAGCCGTCCAATATATTAATCACCCAGGATGGCGATCCAATGCTCACAGATTTTGGTATTGCCAGGATACTTGAAGAAACAAATGAAGCTACGCTCACTGGAACTGGCGTGGGGATAGGCACGCCAGAATATATGGCCCCTGAACAATGGGTTGGAAAATCCGAAGCCGCATCTGACCAGTACTCGCTGGCTGTGGTTTTCTATGAATTAATTACGGGGAGTAAACCCTACACAGCCGATACACCTGCTGCCATTCTTCTCAAACAAGCCACTGATCCACTTCCCCGACCTCGTAATTTTGTAGCAGACTTACCCGTGGAAGTTGAACAAATACTTTTTAAGGCATTAAACCGGGATCCCAAAAACCGCTTTAGTACCATGGCTGATTTCGCCCAAGCAATGGAAGAAGTCTGTCTGTCAAAGAAGGATAACCAAAATAACGGGTTGGCAGGTACTACTGCCTTTGAAAAAGAATCATCCATGGACGTCGACCAACATACCGACCACGTAATCCGGGATGACAGTCCTATCGATATGGTTACGCAGATTGAACCAGAAGTTGGTCAAGACACAGTTATCTCTGGTAAATCCTTAACAAAAAACACCCGATTAACATTAATTATCGGTTTGATCCTGGTTGCTTTTACCATAGCTTCCATTTTGATCATTCCCAGGTTATTTACGTTTGGAAAAAATATCTCCAATTCAAGCCAAAGTTCAAATTTGCAGCCGACGGCAATGCTGTCTGCAGCGTTAGAGAATACAGGATCTCAAGCCAACAGCAGAATAAGGGACAAAGATAAAATGGAGATGGCGTTTATTCCTACCGGAGACTTTTTTATGGGCAGCGACACCGGCAGCCTTGATGAACGCCCCTCTCATGTAGTTTCGTTAGACGCATATTGGATGGACAAGACAGAGGTTACAAATCTGCAATACAAGCAATGTGTAATTGCTGGCATCTGCGAGGTTCCTACAAGTGGCAGCTCATACAGCATTGACACATATTATGAGAATGTTGAATACAATAATTATCCAATGCTTAATGTCAACTGGAAAATGGCAAATAAATATTGTGAGTGGGTAGGAGCCAGGCTGCCTACTGAAGCGGAATGGGAGAAAGCTGCCCGTGGTCTTGATGGAAGGCAATATCCTTGGGGTAACAATCCGCCTCAGTCAAGTTTGGCAAACTATGATCAAATCAATGGAGACACTGTTCAAGTAGGCCAATTTCCAGAAGGTGCCAGCCCTTACGGGATATATGATATGGCTGGCAATGTCTGGGAATGGGTATCAGATATTTATGGCGAAAAATATTACCAGGAATCTGCAAAACGGAACCCAACCGGGCCCACATCAGGCAATTATTATGTAATTCGCGGCGGCGCCTGGAATACGAATGCCGAATCTCTGCGAGCTGCAAATCGTGATCTGCTAAAAAGTTATGAATCGATGAACATTATCGGTTTTCGATGTGTTCAATCAGAATAGATTTTTCTGTTTACGAAAGAACAGTTTAACAATTCACCGCCGGGTTTAATAATCTCCGGCGGTGACACTTTTCCTTAATCTTTTCATTAAGAGATGGTTGATTTTTCTTTCTTTAAGTTAATTCTCCGTTTGAAGAAGTAATCGAGTAAAACCGCGAGAATAAAGACAACACCTTTAATTACCTGCTGGTTGTAAGAAGGCACTTCCAGCAAGTTCAATCCGTTGGAAAGAACACCAATGATGAACGCGCCAGCAATGGTGCCGCCAATACCGCCAATACCACCAGCCAGGCTTGCGCCTCCCAATACTGCTGCGGCAATGGCGTCTAACTCCAGTCCTACCCCGCTGTTTGGTTGCGCAGACCACAGCCTGGCGGTGAGAACAACACCAGCAATGGCGGAAGTAAAACCCGAAAGGGCATAAACACCCAGCTTGATCTTCTTTGCAGGGACTGAATTAAGCCGGGCGGTTTCTTCGCCACCACCGATTGCATAGACATAATTTCCAAATGCAGTATGTTTAAGGATGATTGCCGCAGCAATGGCGATCAAAATCAACAATATTACCGGAACAGGGATGCCAACCACATTGCTGGACCAGAAAGTGAATGCCGGGTCCAAACCTGAAATGGGTTTGCCCTGTGTATATACCAGGGTCAGACCACGAGCTACCGCCATCATCGCCAGGGTGGAAACAAAGGGGGGGATCCTTCCATACACAATCATCAAGCCGCTAACCAATCCCAATCCGGTACCTACAGCCAGGCCAATTAGTATCCCGGGGTAAGTGCCCAGGCCGTTGCGGGTAGCCAGTCCGGCTGCGAGCGCGCCGCTGAAAGCGGCCACTGACCCGACGGACAGATCAATTCCGCCGGTGATGATAGTAAAGGTCATGCCTATGGCCACAAGGGCAATAATGGATGTTTGCAGTGCTACAGTGAGTAAGTTGCCAATGGTTAAGAATTGTTCACTGAAAATGGAAAGGAATACCACGATTAATAGGAGAATCAAATAGCTGCCACTGCCGCGAAGAATTTGGGTCAATCGAGAAGAAAATGAATTGGAATTGTTCATATCGCTGCCTGCTCCATAATTGCCGGGGCAAGTTGCCCGGTCGCTGCCTGCATGATTTTGTCCTGGGTTGCCTCTGCCCGGCTGAATTCAGCCATTACCCGTCCTTCACGCATGACTAAAATCCGGTCAGAAATACCCAGAATCTCTGGCAGTTCAGAGGAAATCATCAAGATTGCCACTCCTTTGGCTGCTAATTCTCCTATTAATGCGTAAATTTCAGCTTTTGCGCCTACATCCACACCCCTTGTGGGCTCATCAAGAATCAGCACTTTGGGATTTAATGCCAACCAGCGGGCAATAATTACTTTCTGTTGGTTGCCGCCGGATAAATTCTTCACTCGTTGTTGCAAGCTGGGCGTGCGCACTTTAAGCGACTCCACTGCTTTTGCCGCCCATTCATTTACTTTGCGGTATTGGATAAATCCCAGTCGTGAGAGACTCTTCAGCAGGCCAACAGCTGCGTTGCTGCGCACGCTTTGCCCGAGGAAAAGACCCTCATTTTTTCGATCTTCAGTGACCAATCCAATTCCCAATCGGATCGCATCTTGGGGGGATTTAAAGCTTACCTGTTCGCCCTCCAAAATGATCTTGCCACTTTCCAATGGATCAGCGCCAAACAATACGCGCGCCAAATTGGTGCGCCCCGCGCCTACCAAACCAGCAATGCCAACGATCTCGCCTGTATGTAACGTAAGACTGGCATCTTTTAGCATCTTGCCTGATTTTAAGTTGTGAGCTTGTAAAATGAGGCTGCCGCGGTCTACTTCCACTTTGGGGAAGAAGTCGTTTAGTTCGCGCCCAACCATCATGCGAATCACTTCGGCGGGGGTGATGTCATCTTTATTTGCCACGCCCACCAATTGTCCATCCCGCATTACCGCGATCCGATCAGAAAGATCAAAAACCTCTTCCATGCGGTGTGAAATGTAAATCAATGTGACGCCTTTTTCGCGCAATGAACGCATCAATTGGAATAATACCGCGGCTTCTTTATCGGTTATCGCGCTGGTTGGTTCGTCAAGCGCGATCAGGCGCGCATTATAAGATAAAGCTTTGGCAATTTCTACCATTTGGCGTTGAGCGATCGATAGTTCACTGATCAGAGCTTTAACCGGGATATCAATTCCAAGATGATCCATTTCTCGCTTGGCGTCGGCGTAAAGTTTTTTCCAATCCACCAGCCCGCGAAATTTGCGGCGTGGTTCACGACCCAGAAAAATATTTTGTCCAACCGTCATCTGTGGAATTAAGGCTAATTCCTGGTGAATCATGGTGATGCCCAATTCGACAGCCCGACGTGGTGAATCAATGGTTACCAGTTCCCCATCCAGGTAAATAGTACCTGAGTCGGCAGGAAAAATTCCATTAACCACATTCATCAAAGTCGATTTACCAGCGCCGTTTTCTCCCACCAGGGAGAGAATTTCACCGGGGTAAGCTTCCAAGCTTACATCCTGCACCGCGCGTACGCCGGGGAAAGTTTTTATAATATGTTCCAGTTTCAAACGACAGGTTGGTGTTGGCATGGCACTCCCATTCAAGTTTGCCTCCGGAAACCGGATTTCGATTTCCGGAGGCGGAATTACAAACCAAATTACTCGGTTACCAGAGACAGATCCACAGGAATATTTGCTTCAACGCTTGTGCCGCCCAAGAATTTTATGGCGGTGTCTACGGACAATTTACCCATCAGATCCGGCTGTTGGGCAACAGTGGCGGCCAATTTACCGTCTTTGACAGCAGCGACAGCATCGTCAACCGCGTCGAAACCGACGAAAACGATGCCTTCGCGCTTGGCAGCTTCGGCAGCCTGAACAGCGCCGAGGATCATTTCATCATTGTGAGCGAAGACAGCGGCGATTTCGGGCTGAGCTTGCAAAATGTTTTCGAAGACACTGAGGCCTTCATCGCGGTTAAAGTTGGCAGTCTGCTGGGCCACGATCACGGCATCTTTGCAGGAGGCAGCCATGTAATCATTGAAGCCCTGTCCGCGATCGCGGGCGGCGGAAGAACCAGCGATACCCTGCAGTTCGACCACGTTGCCTTTGCCACCGATGGCATTGCACAGGAATTCAGCGGCCATCATGCCGCCAGCGACATTGTCGGAGGCGATGTGGCTGACTACAGTCCCGCCATTGGCGCCGCGGTCAACGGTGAAGACGGGGATACCGGCTTCGTTGGCTTTTTGGATGCTGGGGACAACCGCGTCAGAGTCGGTGGGGTTGATCAGCAGAGCGCTGACTTTCTTGTTGATCAGGTCTTCGATACCGGCGGTCATTTTGGCCGAGTCATCCTGAGCGTCTACGACGATCAGTTTGGCGCCAGCCGCATCGGCAGCAGCCTGAGCACCATCACGCAGGGTTACAAAGAAGGGGTTGTTCAGAGTAGAGATGACCAAACCGAGAGTGTATTCTTCCATCGCTGGGGCAGCAGGTTCCACACCCAGGGATTCAGCAGTTACCAGGGAAAGCGCTACCGGGATACTTGCTTCAACGGTCTCGCCTTTGATGCTCTTAAGCGCGGTCTCAACCGC
>PNNU01000258.1 GCA_013824385.1 Anaerolinea sp. | reverse complement strand
AAAATTTGGGATGACCCCAAAAAAGCCCAAATATTAATGAGAAATATTTCAGAGTTGAAAGAGGAACTTAACCTCTGGAATTCTTTGGAAAAACGTATCAGCGATACTTTAGAACTTTCCCAGATGGAAGACCCTTCGCTCAACGACGAATTAATCGTTGAGACTGAAAAGATAAAACGCGAACTAAATCAACTAAACCTCTCGACCCTGCTTGGCGGAAAATACGACAAAGGTAACGCTCTTCTAACCATCAACACCGGTGAAGGCGGCACAGACGCCCAGGATTGGGCAGGCATGCTCGAACGGATGTATTTACGCTGGTGTGAAAACAAGGGTTTTAAAACGGAAATTCTTGACCAGACTGAAGGTGAAGAAGCCGGTATTAAAACCGTCACCATGCTTGTCACAGGCAATTATGCCTACGGCTATTTGAAGGCAGAGAAAGGCGTTCACCGTCTGGTGAGGCTCTCGCCTTATGATTCGGCTCACCGCCGCCATACTTCCTTTACTCAAGTTGAAATATTGCCTGAAGCCGCTCAGGAAGATCCCCTGGTGGTGATCAACCCGGATGATGTCAAGATCGACATCTACAAATCCTCCGGCGCCGGCGGACAGAACGTGCAGAAAAACGCCACCGCCATCCGCCTTACTCACCTCCCTACTGGGATTGTAGTCACCTGTCAAAATGAACGTTCCCAGATGCAAAACCGCGAGAACGCCATGCGCGTCTTGCGGTCCCGTTTGCTTGATCTGGCCCAGGTAGCCGCGGATAAAAACTTGTCTGACCTACGCGGTGTCTACCAAAAAGCCGAGTGGGGCAGCCAGATCCGTTCTTACGTGCTCCATCCGTACCAGATGGTTAAAGACCACCGTACTGATTACGAGGTCGGCAACAGCCAATCCGTACTTGACGGCGACCTTGATGGTTTCATCGAAGCCTGGTTGAAATTTAATAAATCATAAAAAACCTTGACAAGGCTACTTTAAGCCTTGTCAAGGTTACTTTAACCTGGTTGAATAAAAACTACACCACTAAGTTAATCTAGTACTTTTGCCAGATCAATCAACGAACGATCCAACTCCTTGGGGTGACTGACCACTTCTTCCAATGGTGTGGCGACAATCTCGTCCTTGATTTCTCCAACCAGCACGCCATAATTCCCTTTCGCCATCTGATCAGTGGCAGCAGCACCAAGTCGGCTTGCCAAAATACGATCATAAGCACTGGGGGTTCCGCCTCGTTGGGTATGTCCTAAAATGGTAACCCGCAGATCAAATCCCAGGCGCTCACGGTGCTCGGTAAAATAAGCATCCAATGCATTTGCGTTATACTTGGCGCCTTCAGCCACCACAATAATCGCATGTTCCTTGCCTTTTTCATATGCTGAAGTTAAAACTTCAGCGATACGTTCAGGATCCACATCAATCTCTGGCAGTACGACACTCTCTGCTCCACCGGCAATGGCAGCCATCAGTGCCAGGTATCCGCACTTACGTCCCATAACCTCGATCAAGAAGGCGCGCTGATGTGAAGAAGCAGTGGTTTTAAGGCGGTCAATAGCCTCAAGGGCGATATTCAAGGCAGTATCGACACCAATGGTCACATCACAACCGTAAAGGTCATTGTCAATCGTTGAGGCAACCCCGACAACAGGAAAACCGTGGCGATGCAGCATTAAGCTACCTGTCTGTGAGCCATTTCCACCAATTACCACCAATCCTTCAATCTGGGCTTCATTCAGAGAACGGATGGCATGTAATTGACCTTTTTCAGTTTTAAATTCTTCGCTGCGGGCGCTTCCAAGCATGGTACCGCCACGCTGCATCATGCCTCCAACATCACGTGTTCCCAAAGGGATGAATCTGCCGTTGATCAAACCCTCATAACCACCTTTTACTCCAAATACTTCCCAACCTTTTGCCACACCAGATCGCACTACAGCCCTGATGGCTGCGTTCATTCCAGGTGCATCCCCGCCGCTTGTTAATACCGCTATTCTTTTCATAATAAGTCCTCCGTAGTAATCAATAATATTCTATCACTTGCATTAACAATCAACATATGACAGGATGCAGTGAAATTAGGCGTTTTTGCAGTACTGAAGTATTGGATGTTTTGGTACAATTCTAAACGCTAAAACCAATCTGGCACTCATTATAATGTCGTTTTAGTGCATCCTACTATTCGGATCAAAGGACCCCATGACCGATCACAGGATTAAACAACACCCTATTTTAACCATTCCAACAAAAAAAGTAATATCCTTTTCCTGGCAAGGCAACACACTGCCTGCCCTCGAAGGGGAAACCATCGCTTCTGCATTGTTTGCCAATGGAATTAAGGTATTTGGCCATCACCATAAAGACGGATCCCCTTTGGGGATTTTTTGTGCTAATGGACAATGTTCACAGTGCATGGTAATCGCCGATGGTTTGCCCGTCAAAGCCTGTATGGAAACCGTTGCTGATGGTATGCAGGTTTTTCCAAACGATGGTCATCCGGTTCTTCCTGAGGTTCATTCACAACCTCTCTTTAAACCCATACCCGATATTAAAGTTCCTGTTTTAATCCTGGGCGGCGGCCCGGCTGGATTATCGGCTGCCATCGAGTTGGGAAAACTGGGCATCAACGCATTATTAGTGGATGACAAACACCGAGTTGGTGGGAAATTGGTTCTGCAAACACACCGCTTCTTCGGTTCTGCAGATGCAGTCTATGCAGGCACACGCGGAATTGATATAGCAACCATTCTGGAAAAAGAGGTATCTCAATACTCCTCCATAGACATATGGCTGCAAAGCACTTGCCTGGCCGTGTACAGTGACCAAAAAGTAGGTGTCCTTAAAAATGGTAATGAATATGTATTAATTAACCCCGAAGTCTTACTTGTGGCTTGCGGTGCAAGAGAAAAGTTTCTGGCTTTCAAAGGCAATACCCTGCCCGGGGTTTATGGCGCGGGAGCTTTCCAGACATTGGTCAATCGCGACCTGGTCAAACCCTCCGAAAAACTCTTTATCGTGGGTGGAGGCAATGTGGGCTTGATCGCGGGTTATCATGCCCTGCAGGCTGGCATCAATGTGATCGGTCTTATTGAAGCCCTTCCAGAATGCGGTGGATATAAAGTTCATAAAGATAAACTGGTGCGCATGGGTGTTCCAATCCACACCGCCCACACTATATTGAGCGCAAATGGCGACGATAAGGTTGAATCTGTCAGCATAGCTGCTGTGGATGAAAAATTTGTCCCCATTGTGGGAACTGAGCAGTCTTTTGAATGCGACGCAATCTTGATCGCGGTTGGGCTTGACCCTGTTTCCGAGTTCTACCAAAAAGCGGTTGATTTCAAGATGCATGCATTTGTAGCTGGCGACGCGGAAGAAATCGCTGAAGCTTCTGCAGCCATTTTTTCAGGCAAGATCAAGGGACTTGAAATCGCACAATCTCTGGGACAAGAAATCGGTGAAATTCCGGCCCTTTGGTATCGTACAGGTGAAATACTTAAATCCCGGCCAGGTAATGTCTTCAGCGAAGATCTTCCCAACCTGCCGGAAGGTGTTGTGCCTGTATTTCATTGCAGTCAAGAAATTCCTTGCGATCCATGTTCATCGCTCTGCCCGCACGGTTTGATCTTAGTGGATAAAAAAGATATCCGCGCGGTTCCAACTTTCATAGGCAATAATTACTGCTGTGAAGTGTGTGAAAAATGTGTTGCGGGCTGCCCAGGTTTGGCCATCACCCTGGTGGATTATCGTGCCAACCCTGAGAAACCGATCGTATCCATTCCTTATGAATTTTCAAGTGAAATGATCACACGAGATGACATTGTTACCATTCTGGATACAGAAGGCAATTCTTTATGTGACACAGAAGTATTTGACATTCACAGTATTGAAACCAGCGATCGCACCATTATTATCCAGGTAGAGGCGGATAATGAAATGGCGCCTCATATTGCTGGCATTCGAATTCAATCCCCAAAGATTACCCAACCCATGTTCCAATATGTCAACCATGTTACGGACGACACGATTGTCTGCCGTTGTGAACATGTCAGCGCCGGTGAGATCAGGTCGCTCATTCGCGAGGGGTACCAGGATATCAACGAAATTAAAACGGTTACCCGCGCCTGTATGGGAGCTTGTGGAGCAAAAACTTGTGCCTCTCTCATTCGGCGCATCTTCAGAGAGGAAGGCATCCCCAATGATAAGATCATCGATCCTTCCAAACGTCCCCTCTTCATTGAGGTGTCTCTCGGCCTTTTGGCTGGTGAAACCGGTGAGGAATCGAAATGAACACTTCATCCACGCATTTTGACGTCATTGTAATTGGGGCCGGGTCTCTGGGCACTCCCACTGCTTATTATCTTGCCAATGCTGGATTGAAGGTATTGGTACTCGATGCGGTCTCAAGTGTAGGCCAGGGCTCTAACAAACGCGCAATTGGCGGAATACGTGCCACACATTCTGATCCGGCCAAGATTCGCCTTTGCCAGCGAAGTATTGAAATCTTTTCTACGTTTAAAGAAGTCTTCGGAGACGATATCGAATGGGATCGCTGCGGTTATGCATTTGTGGCTTATGGTGAAAAAGAAGAACAAACGCTTAAAAACCTTCTATTAACCCAAAAGAAATATGACCTTAAAAATGATTGGTACGACCAACAGGAATTGCTAAAAATTGTGCCTGATCTCAATCAGCGTGGATTGATTGGTGGAACCTTTTCACCAAATGACGGCAGCGCCTCACCATTACTCTCCAATCATGCTTATTACACTCACGCCCTCAAAAAAGGGGCTGAATTCCACTTTTCTGAAGCAGTGATCGGCATGCATATGAGCCTCGGGGGAATTAACAAAGTTTTAACCTCTAAATCAGAATATGAGGCAGATTATGTGATAAACTGTGCCGGAGCTTCGGCCGCCTGCATCGGCTCGATGACAGGTCTTGATTTGCCAGTTAAACCTGATTCACATGAAGCGGCAATTACCGAGCCAGTCGCCCGGTTTCTTGGCCCCATGATCGTTGATATTCGCCCGGCGGTGGGTTCAAATAATTACTACTTCTATCAGCACATAACCGGACAGATCATCTTTTGCATCACCCCCAGCCCAAACGCCTGGGGTGAAGATATTAATGAAACCAGCAGCTTTTTGCCCATGGTTTCAAGGCGCATGATCGAAGTGATGCCGCGCTTGAAGAACATCAGGGTTCGCCGCACATGGCGGGGGCTTTACCCTATGACTCCTGATGGCTTCCCCATCCTCGGATGGGCTCCTGAAATTTCAAATCTATTGTTGGGGGTCGGATTGTGCGGCCAAGGCTTTATGTTGGGTCCAGCCTGCGGAGAGCTGTTAACACGATTGGTAACAAGTTCAACCACAGAGCAAGACAAAGAAACACTGGCTATTCTTTCGCCTACGCGAAGTTTCAAC
>PNNU01000257.1 GCA_013824385.1 Anaerolinea sp. | reverse complement strand
CAAGGAGGTTAGTGAGCCGTCTCTCTTTGTGCGCATGCGCTTGGTGGATCAACCTCACACTTCACTTTTGGTTTGGACGACCACTCCCTGGACGCTGCCGGCCAATGTGGCCGTTGCTGCCGGTGAAAATGTAGAATATGTTAAAGTTCATCGTAAACTTGATGAAGGCGAAGAATGGTTGATCCTGGCTGAGGCTCTGGTTGAAAAAGTATTTGGTGAAGAAAAAGTCGAGATAATTGAACGTTTTAAGGGTAAAGAACTAAAAGGGGTTAAGTATCAACCTTTATTTTCTTTCTTACCCGCCGAAAAACCGGCCCATTATGTGATTCTGGGTGAGTTTGTCACCACTGAAGATGGCTCGGGTCTCGTGCATATCGCCCCAGCATTTGGACAGGACGACATGCAGGTCTCACTTGAAAACGATCTACCGGTTTTATGCACGGTGGCGCCTGACGGCACCTTCATCACTGAAGTGAAACCCTGGGCTGGATTATTTGTTAAAGACGCAGATCCCCTAATCACCAAGGCTTTGGATGAACGCGGCTTACTTTTCAAGTCGATGATTTACACGCATACCTATCCGTTTTGCTGGCGATGCGGTACCCCGCTTTTGTATTATGCCAGACCGACCTGGTATATCCGCACCAGCCAGTTCAAAGACCGCCTGGTAGAAATCAATGACCAGATCAATTGGTACCCGGAGCACATCAAAAAAGGGCGCTTTGGTAACTGGCTGGCCAATAACATTGACTGGGCACTGGGGCGTGAACGCTATTGGGGTACCCCGCTGCCTGTTTGGGAATGCGAAGAATGCGATACCCAAACCTGCATCGGTTCAGTGGCTGAACTGTCTGAAAAAGCTGGCCGCGACCTGACCAATTCTGATCTGCACCGTCCGTATGTGGATGAAATCACCCTGAAATGCCCTGACTGTGGAAAGTGCATGCACCGTGTGCCAGAATTGATCGATGTATGGTTTGATTCCGGATCCATGCCGTATGCCCAGTGGCACTATCCGTTTGAGAATGTTGAAAAGTTCAAGGAACAATTCCCGGCTGACTATATCTGTGAGGCGGTGGATCAGACCAGAGGTTGGTTCTATTCACTTCACGCTATCAGCACTTTGCTCTTTGATTCACCTTCCTATAAAAACGTGATCTGCCTGGGACTTATCCTTGACGGGCAGGGACAGAAAATGTCAAAAACGCGCGGCAACGTAGTTTCGCCGTGGGAAGTGCTCGACAAAAACGGTGCGGATGCAATGCGCTGGTATCTCTATACCGCGAGTCCTCCAGGGCAGGAGAGACGTTTCTCCAGCGACCTGGTGGGAGAAGTGCTGCGCACTTTCACACTCACACTCTGGAATACGTATTCGTTCTTTGTGACCTATGCAAACCTGGACGGCTGGAAACCCGAGAAGAATGTGAAGGTGGAATATAGTCTGTTAGATCAATGGCTGCTTTCATCCTTACATACGCTGGTTAAAGAGGTTACCGAGGCGCTCGAAACGTATGATGTCATCGGAGCGACCCGTCCGATTGAACAGTTTGTAGACCAGCTTTCCAACTGGTATCTGAGACGTTCACGCCGCCGCTTCTGGAAGAGTGGCTCTGATACTGACAAGCAGGCTGCGTATGCCACGTTATATGAGGCACTGGTGACCGTGGGTAAGCTTTTGGCTCCCACCATGCCCTTTATCGCGGATGAGCTCTTCTTGAACCTTGTCAGTTCAGTAGAAGAAGGTCTGCCGGATTCTGTGCATCTGATGCCCTGGCCGGAATATGATCCTGCCAGAATCAATGAAAAACTAAACAGGGATATGAGCCTGATAATGCGGCTTACTTCACTCGGTCATGCTGCCCGCAACAAGGCCAACCGCAAGGTCAGACAGCCCCTTTCAGAAGCAGCTTTTGCAGTCAGCAACCGCGAAGAAGCATCCGTGCTGATGGAATATGCTGATCTTCTGGAAGATGAGTTGAATGTCAAGACGGTGCGCTCTCTCAATTCCGCATCAGAAGCGGTGAGCTATACGCTTAATCCACAGGCAAAGCAATTAGGGCAGAAATACGGCAACCGTTATCCTGATATCCGCAAGGCTATCCTGGCGCTGGAAGCAGAAAAGTACGCTCAAAAACTGCTGGCTGGTGATTCCATCTATGTAGAGGTTAACGGAGAAGAGCTGCAATTGCTGCCTGAAGAAGTCGAAGTGCGCATCCAGGCTCGCGAAGGCTATGCAGTTGGTTCAGAAGGCGCCTATCTGGCGGCCCTGGTGACAGAGTTGACCCCTGAGTTGGTGCAAGAAGGATTAGCCCGCGAGTTTGTGCGCCGCGTGCAAGACCTGCGTAAAACCTCAGACCTCGAGATTGCAGACCGCATCATCCTGTATTTCACCGCCACACCTGGTTTGACTGGAGCAGTCAAAGCGTTTGCAGATTACATCCAAACCGAGACGCTTACGGTTGAGTTGAAAAATGGAGAGATTCCTTCAGATGCAGCTATATTTGAAGACGAGTTTGATAGTGAAAAAGTCTCCATCGGATTGAAGAAGGCTTAACTCGAGAGGCTCCGCAAGGAGCCTCTCGAGTTAAGTACGCATAAATACAAAAAAAAGATACAATCAATTTGTAATCGGTTATTTTTGAATTAAGTGTATTGGAAAAGACAACAAGAGATAATCTCGAAAGAAATCCAAATGATCATCCGTGAAAGTGGCATGCCTGAAATGGAAAGATGGGAGTCTTTTTTTGATCCCTCTGCTATCTTATTGGCGTTTGGATTATCCCCTGAGGACAAAACAATTATTGATTTTGGCTGCGGGTACGGAACTTTTTCAATCCCGGCGGCAGAAATATCACAAGGCGAAGTGTTTGCATTTGATAATAATGACAGTTTTCTGACCGAATGTGCAAAAAGGGCATTTGAAAAAGGTGTGGAAAAAGTCCATTGTATCTGCCGGGATGTAATCAAAGATGGGATTGGTATGCCATCCAATTCTGCTAATTTTGTCATGCTTTTCAATGTATTACATGCTGAAGACCCAATGGCTATTTTGTTTGAAGTGTATAGAGTTTTGGCTCCGAACGGGCGTGCGGCTGTAATTCATTGGAATTACGATTCAACCACTCCCCGTGGACCTTCTATGGATATTCGACCAAAACCTGAACAATGCCAGGCTTGGATGAAAGAGGCAGGCTTTAGGCTGGTTAAACCTTTGATTGATTTTCAACCTTTTCATTATGGAATTTTGGGACAAAAAATCGTTGGCTAAAAAAAATAAACAGGAGAGAATCAAATGAAAATATTATTCATCATCAATGATGCACCTTATGGAACAGAAAAAGCCTACAACGCTTTTCGGATGGCAATGGCTTTACAAAAAGAACATTCAGAAAATGTCGAAATCAATATCTTTTTAATGGCCGACGCGGTAACATGTGCATTACCCAAACAGAACACCCCACAGGGATATTACAATATTGAACGGATGGTGAAAGCCGTTATCAGCAAGGGTGCAAGCGTCAAAGCATGCGGGTCATGTTCAGACGCAAGAGGAATCAGAGAGATTCCGCTGATTGATGGGGTTGAGATCAGCACTATGAGTCAACTTTGCAATTGGACAGTGGAAGCTGACAAGGTATTAACTTTTTAATTCAGTTTTCAGTTCGAGTGACTAACGTTTTGCATCAATTATTATATTTATGGAGTCAAAAAAAGACTCCATAAATATTTTATTATCAACGGTGTCATGGTCGGATGGGAACTGAACAAAAATAAGGTAAAATTCATTGATTGTAATTTGAAAATTTGCCAGGCCCAATTCCTCTGGTTATTCCGGCAAAGGCCAAGCGCGCTCTAATAATTTATTGAAATGTCAGGTCTTATCCCTGGTTGGAGGTTCTTTTGAAGAAGTTTTTAATGTCCATTCGCTGGTTACTGTTGATCGCAGCAATCATTGTGATCTTTGATCAGCTTACCAAGTTTTTTGTCCGGCAATATTTAGTTTACGGTGAAACATGGGCTCCCTGGGATTGGATGTTGCCATATGCCCGCCTGCTTTATATTCACAATACTGGTGCGGCTTTTGGGTTATTCAAAGACATGAACCCTGTTTTTATGGTGTTGGCAGTGATTGTTTCAGGCGTGATCATTTACTATTATCCGCACATCCCATCGGAAGAGAAGGTCATCCGCTTTGCACTTTCGCTTCAACTGGCTGGTGCAGTCGGCAACTTGATCGATCGAATTATTTTTGGCCGTGTCACGGATTTCATTTCTGTGGGTACTTTTGCCATTTTTAATGTGGCAGATTCATCCATTACTGTTGGTGTAATTATTCTATTAATTGCTGTTTGGTGGCAAGAACGTAACGAAAAGAAAAAAATGGCCGCTGCCAAATTACAGGAACCTGCAAACGAAACTGGAAGCGAGAATTGAGCTCAAACCGGTTAGCCTTTAAAGTCAATGAGGTGGATAGTGACAGGCTGGATAAATACCTGGCGCTCAAACTGCCAGATTTTTCCCGTTCACGGCTGCAAGCATTAATCAAAGAATCCGCGGTAATGGTCAATCAACAAGTTATTACCAAGACCGGGTTTGTTGTTGAACTTGGTAATGTTGTTGAGATCATATTGCCTGAGAATACGAACAGCGAATTGATACCTGAAAAAATTGATCTGGATGTGATCTTTGAAAACAGTGACCTGGCTGTGATCAACAAACCTGCCGGCATGGTCGTTCATCCCGCAGCCGGACATGACACGGGCACGCTGGTCCATGCTGCTTTAGCCAGATTCACCGATTTGCAAGGCATTGGCGGCGAATTGAGACCAGGTGTGGTGCACCGCCTGGATAAGGATACATCCGGGCTGATAATTATTGCCAAGAATGACACTGCCCATCGCTGGCTGCAAGAACAATTTAAATCTCGCAAAGTTGAAAAAATATACATCGCGTTGGTCGATGGCAAACCACCCACACCAACCGGACGGATTGAAGCCGCCATTGCACGTGATCCATCTCATCGCAAAAAAATGGCTGTGGTCTCTGAGATGAAGGGAAGGGCGTCTGTTACTGAGTATCGCACGCTTGAATCTTTCAGAGAACACACCTTACTTGAAGCTCACCCAGAAACCGGAAGAACCCATCAGATCAGACTGCATCTGGCATTCTTGAAATGTCCGATCACCGGTGATACTGTTTATGGACGCAGTCATCCCTCCATCGAAATGAAAAGGCATTTCTTACATGCGGCAATACTCAAAATAACATTGCCTGGCGAAAAGACACCCAGGACATTTGAAGCGCCTCTGCCTGCTGAGTTGTTGGCTGTATTGGAATCTATTCGTTAATAATGGAGAACAATATGAATAGCGTTGACCTACGCTCTGACACTGTCACAAAACCGACCCTCGAGATGCGAGAAGCCATGGCCAAAGCCGAGGTGGG
>PNNU01000256.1 GCA_013824385.1 Anaerolinea sp. | reverse complement strand
GGCCAACAGCCATGAACAAGATTCGATATTTTGCAAGGAACGTAGCTGCCGCAGTTAACCCAAGGATGGGAAGTACATCGGTAAGGTGGTGCGCACAACATGCGACCATCGCAATTGTGGAAGTTGTTCCACTCGCTCCGACACTTGGTCCACTTAACCCAACATGTTCTATTGGTAAGAATATTTTGAATCTGATAATTGTATAAAGGGCTACCTGAATACCGAACCCTAATATGATTGGGAGGACTAGCCATCGGTCTTGCCAAAAAAAATCGACCGCATGTGTGAAACTTTCTGCCCAGGATACAATCCCAAAATAAACAGTCGCCAGGAAGAGAGATCCAAGGACTCCAGCAATAATTGGGATGATTTTTCTGTTCTTAGACACAACAATTGAATTCATTCAAACATCCATAAAGACCAATAGTATGTTTGAATCATACGAAATTTGGCTCAGAGTGTCATGCGCAGAGTAGCTTGAAATACACTAAGCAATAACGCCTATATCGAACTGGGCTAAAAGGCACTGTGACCATAATTTAAATACTTGTATAGTAGGTACATCCTTCTCCTCCTAAATAGAACGCCATTCACTTCCATAGGTGTGAATGGCGTTCTATGCGAATTCAATAAACAAAGGAAAGCAAAAATGATCGAAACTTGCAAAATCGAACCAATTGATAGATCACCTTATGAAGTGGAAAAAAATTCAGTCAAGTTTGTATATTTGGTTACTTCCGGGTTAAATTGCCCTAATTGTGCAATGAGGGTAAAAAACGCACTAATAACCATGTTTGGAATTATTGATGTAAAAATCGATTACTTCGATGGAATGACTGAAGTGACTTACAACCCGAGTTTAATCGAACCAACTACGTTGCCTGAATTGATTTCAAGAGCTGGAAACGGTGGGCACCATAATTACAGCGCACAGATTATTGGATGATTGCTGGCGTGATCGATTACTCCATATTTACTTCAATGAATTTATCTAGAAAAATTGGAGCCTAATGAAGAAATTTCTTCCAGGATTTTTACTTTTGTTGTTTTTACTTTCGATGCAAATAATTATTCCAACAAAAGTGTCTGCAGAGAATAATCTAATTGTTGAAAATCCGATAAGGGCTTTATGTATTCCCGGTGATGCGGATTTATTTATAGCTAAAGATTGCAGTGTGGACGGTCCAGCAAAAAGGCTGGACGATTTGGCGAAGGTTGGAATCACATTCCCCCCAGTACCATTTCCGGGAATAAACCCACCGGTTGAGTTAAATAACATACCATTTTCCTATGCCAAAGTGACAAATGATGAGGTTCCGCTCTATGCCACCATTGAAGATGCCATTGCAGGAAACCCGACCGGAAAACTAGCAGCAAGTCGAATAAAATATGTTTCACTCATTCAAAAGGTATCAACCGAAAAAGGCATATTTTATCAAACTTCAACATCGAAGTGGATTAGTGCGGAAGTGATAACAAAGGTGGGGGTTCAATCTTTTCAAGGGTTAGCATTTAAAAGGAATCCAACTTTACCATTTGGATGGATACTTACTGAAACAACATCCAGAAAGGGTCCAGGTATTGAATTCGAAGAGATTGGTAAAGAATATAAAAGATTTGATGTCATCAATATTTATGATTCAAATAATAAAGACACTGAATGGGTTATGGTTGGACCAAATGAATGGATAGATCACCACGCAGTTGGGCGAGTTACTCCAAATTACACATTACCTCCAGGCGTAGAATCAGACCGTTGGATTGAAGTTAATCTTTATGAGCAGGTACTCATTGTCCATGAAAAAGATCGAATTGTTTTTGCTACACTAATTTCAAGTGGTGTCGATCCGTTTTTTACACAGCCTGGTGTTTTCAAAATTTACAAAAGACTTGAAAATCAGTACATGCAAGGCGCTTTTGAAGCCGACCGGTCTGATTATTATTATTTGGAGGATGTTCCTTTCATCCAGTATTACGACCAGGCAAGGGCATTGCATGGTGCCTATTGGAATACTCTTTTTGGATATCAAAGATCACACGGTTGTGTCAATTTATCAGTTGCGGATGCCCATTGGGTTTTTGATTGGGCAAAAGATGGAGATTACGTTTATGTCTGGGATCCTTCCGGAAAAACGCCAACAGATCCATCCTTTTATGGCGCGGGAGGAGCATAATCCCCAAAATATTCATAAATTTTGCTTTTTTGTAAATGTAGTTTTTCCACTATTCCGGAAAATCTACATATTTCTTATCAACTTCCACAGGATTGCAATAAATTAATTGAACCCCTTTTTTGGTGATCTAATTACATAGAATCATTTGTTTAATTCTTTACAAAAGCTTTAGAAACGCTTTACAGTCTCTTTATCTCCAAAAGGTAACCTTTAATCATAAGTTTGAATTTTATATTTGAGATTGGAGATCATAAAGGTGAATAAAACTTTAGCAATTACGTTAATGGTTATCGGTGGACTTGTGTTGAGCGCTCTGCTTTTCGGAGCAGGGTTGTTTGTAGGTCGTACAAACCTAGGATCAGTTGGATTTGCATCAACGGGTATGATGAGACAAGGAAATGCCAACCAAGGTTATTCAATGATGGGCAATGGCTACAACATGATGGGCGGACCGGCAACTTTGAATAATAAGCCTCTGACTGTTGACCAGGCTACTCAAGCTGTTGAGGGATACCTGAAAAATTTGAATAATTCTGATCTTGAACTCAAAGAAATCATGGTTTTTAATAACAATGCCTACGCTCGCATTACTGAAAAAAGCACTGGTATTGGTGCAATGGAACTTCTGGTTGACCCAACGAATCTCAATGTAATTCCAGAATATGGTCCAAATATGATGTGGAACCTAAAATATGGTGGTATGGGCGCTTCCAATGGAATGATGAGCGGGCGCAATGGAATGATGGGTGGTTTGAATACCAACGATGAATCCGCATCTTCAACAATGACTGTGACTTCAGAAAAAGCTTTAGCTTTAGCCCAAACCTATTTGGATAAAGAGTATCCTGGATATAAGACAGCAACAGATGCTGATCCTTTTTATGGTTATTACACTATCGACATTACAAAAGATGGAAATGTGACAGGCATGCTAAGTGTCAACGGTTTCAACGGTCAAGTATTTCTTCATACCTGGCATGGAACTTTTATTGAGATGTCGGAATAAAATAACTTAGGCCAAAATTGGATTCTCAGGGATCGGATATATCGCCGGTCCCTGTTTGTATGTAAAATAGATCTATGATCAATTTGATATATATGATTGAAGGAAGTACATGTGGCAACTGCAAAAATATTAATAATTGATGATGAACCCTCGATTCATACCGTGATAACCGCTTATCTACAAGCAGAAGGATATGAATTCTTATCTGCCATGGATGGCCAGACAGGTCTACAAATCGCGAGAACATTCAAACCGGATGTAATCATTCTGGATGTTATGCTCCCGGGAATGGATGGAGTTGAGGTGCTTACTAATCTAAGGCGAGAATCGAACGTGTATGTGATCATGCTGACCGCACGCGCGGAAGAAACCGATAAGATTATTGGTTTATCCGTAGGTGCTGATGATTATTTGACCAAACCTTTTAGCCCAAGGGAATTAATTGCCAGGATAAAAGCGGTATTGCGTCGCCTTCAAAACACAAGTAATATGGCTGATTCAAATTCTTCTATTGAATTTTCTCACATCCATATTGATACCTCTGAGCGACGAGTCTGGGTGGATGAGCAATTAATCGAGTTGACTGCGGTGGAATTTGACCTTTTAGTAGCTCTTGCACAACACCAGGGTATGGTATTAACCCGTGAACAATTGTTGGAGAAGGCATGGGGATATGATTATTTTGGTGACACAAGAGTTGTTGATGTCCATATTGGACATGTGAGACAAAAATTAGGGGAAGATCGCTTTATTGAGACAATTCGTGGTGTAGGCTATCGTTTCGAAGATAAATAGGTGGTCAGATGCAAAGTTTTATTCGCAAACATCTCTCATGGAAGTTATTCGTTTCTTATGTGATTGTTATTATTATTGGGGTTGTGGTTCTTGCAACCGCAACGAGTTTATCTATCCCCACAGCATTTAGTCGGCACATGTCCGGGATGAGTGCAATGATGTTAAACAATCCAACGTTGGGATCAACCCAAACAATGGAAACACAATTATTTGTTAATTACAAGGCAGCAGTAACTGAGGCTTTAACTTTGGCGACCCTAATCGCTCTACTAGCGGCGGTGGTGGCTAGTTTCTTAATTAGTCGTCAGGTTGTTGAACCTATTCAAAGATTAATGAGGCTTAGTCGCAAAATAGCAGCGGGAGAATATGAAGAACGACTACAAATATCAGGTAATGTACAAGAAAACCAACTTGATGAATTGGATCAATTGGCGCTTTCTTTCAATCAGATGGCCGATAAACTTGAAAAAACTGAAAGTGTGCGCCGTCAATTGATCGGTGATGTGACTCATGAATTGCGAACTCCGCTATCAGCCATAAAAGGATATATGGAGGGACTCATTGATGGCGTTATATCAGCAACACCAGAAACCTATAATCAAGTATATGCTGAAGCAGACCGTTTGCAGAGACTCGTAAACGACCTGCAAGAACTTAGTAGAGTGGAAGCTGGTGCATACCAACTAAAAATAGAATCGGTGATGCCAACTTTATTGGTTGAAACTGTTGTAAATCATTTCAACCGGCAATATGATGATAAAGGAATAATTCTAAATAATTCATTTGAAATGAACCTTCCAAAAGTGGCTGCGGATAAAGACCGTATCGTCCAGGTGTTGACTAACCTGGTCGGAAACGCTTTGCAATATACGCCGACTGGAGGAATAGTAACCATTTCAGTTTCAAGTGCAAAAGAAGAGGTTTTTTTTACTATAACTGATACAGGAATTGGTATTTCGCCTGAACATTTACCAATGATTTTTAATCGTTTCTATCGAACTGATAAATCGAGAACACGGGCAAGCGGGGGAAGTGGCATTGGATTAACGATTGCGCAAGCTCTTGTCAAAGCCCACCAGGGGCGTATCTGGGTGGAAAGTGCCGGTGAAGGTAAAGGTACATCAATCTATTTCACATTGCCAATTTCCGAGACCAATTCTAAATAAACCTTTACCAAAGCTTTACATTGTCTTCAATATACCTTCATGCTTCTTTGTTAGGATGGTTAAGTAAATCAAAACGAAGAAAACGGATGAAAATCCAGAAAAGGAAGGTTCGTCATGATGGGTAATTTTGGATATGGGTTTGGTGGAATGGGACTTGTTGGAATGATCCTTGGTTCAATAATTGTGATAGGTATCGTGGTAGGAGTAATCTTGTTGATTGTTTGGGCTGTTCGAAAGTCGAACGGGACAAGTAACCAAACAACTTCCCAGACAATCGCAAATCAGTCAGCCAAAGATATTGCACAAGCACGGTATGCTAAAGGCGAGATTACGCGTGATGAATATCAACGAATTCTTGCTGATCTTGGAAATTAAAGAAGGTATAAAAT
>PNNU01000255.1 GCA_013824385.1 Anaerolinea sp. | reverse complement strand
TATCAATGGTGTCTTGACTGTCTCAGGCAAGGTGATTACAACAGTGCCATTTCTGCATTGAGTGAATTACGAGAAGCCTGGGTGCAAACTGAAAAAAAAATAACGCCGGTTAAAACAACCTCTGTTCAACCATCAAGAATTGCTCTAGAAACACCGGCATAACAAACAAATAACCTATTACAAGCTTTGGGCACAAAGAAAATTATGTGCCCAACTTGGGTATTAATTTCCTTCACGCGTTTTTTATTTGAAGTTCATATTCCCTTTACTGATGCAATTGATTGCTCATGTTACTATGTCTCCATAGTCAACCGAAAATGGTTAAGGAGTCACTATGAGTTTCTGGAGCAATATGCGTGTTAGTTCAGCAGCTTTATCTGCACAAAGGCTGCGTTTGGATTTAATCTCTAATAACATCGCTAATGCTCAGACTACAAGTACTGATGCAGGTGGGCCCTATAAGCGTCAGGATGTGGTTTTCAAAGCACAAGGTAATCAAGCAGGACTTCCTGAATTTATCGCTAATAGATTGGCTAGTAAAATGCCAATTGCAGAAAGTCAATCAGGAGTTCAGGTTGCACAAATAGTTACAGACCAAACAACAGGCGCAAAAACGTATGACCCCACACATCCAGATGCTGATGAACAAGGATATGTGACTTATCCAAACGTAGACCTGGTTACTGAGATGACAAACATGTTATCCGCGACAAGGTCTTATGAAGCTAATTTGGCAGTTGTTGATGCCAGTAAAAATATGGCATATAAAGCTTTAAATATTGGCAAGTAGAAGCGAAGGATAAAAAATGACTATTTCTTCAATCTCTCCACTAACTACTTCTGGCTTAAAAGGCATTTCTCAGGGTGTAAAAACAACTGCCTCCTATCAAACTGATTCACTTGGAAATACCTTTAATCAAGTGTTAAACACATTAAATGAATCATCAAATAATGCCGATTCATTGGTTACACAATTGGCTAGCGGTAAAGATGTTGATATTGCGGATGTCATGATTGCTAGTACAGAAAATGATGTAAATTTTCGCGTAGCCATGGCTATTCGAGATAAATTAGTGGATGCATATCGCGAAGTAATGCGCATGAACATCTAATATTGAGGATTTATTGCTATGAATGCCATCGTACAACAGTTTCAAGCATTTTGGAAAAGACAAAAAACCAGTCAAAAGGTGACATTGATTTCTCTGGTCTTGACTGCGGCTATTTTGATCCCGATTTTGGTAACATGGGCTACTAAAACAACATATGCCGTAGCATTTAGTGGATTGTCTGAAACAGATGCTGGGGCAATTGTTAATGAATTAACTACACAAGGTGTTTCTTACAAATTGGAAGGTTCCTCTACAATTCTTGTACCCACTGATCAAGTATACGCAGTAAGATTAAAAATGGCGACGGCAGGTTTGCCGCAAACCGGTACCACGGTAGGATATGAGTTGTTTGATAGCGGTTCATTGGGGATGACTGAGTTTACTCAAAAGGTAAATTATCAAAGGGCAGTTCAAGGGGAATTGGAAAGAACAATTGGAAGTTTAAGCGCTGTTGAAGCAGTAAGCGTTCATATCGTTGTTCCAGAAAAAACCTTGTTATCTTCAACCCAACAAGAACCCACAGCCTCTATCATGATTAAATCAAAATCAGGTATGGCATTAGAAGCCGGTCAGGTTAGAGCAATAACCCATCTGGTTGCCGCCAGCATTGAAGGGCTAAAATCTGAAAATGTTGTCGTAGTGGATAGTGAAGGTAATATGCTGGCTTCTGGTTCTGGAGCTGACGCCGCCGCCTCGGCAGTAAGTGATAGTCGGCGTACTGCTGAACTGGCAGCAGCAAAAGATATTCAATATAAAGCACAACAAATGTTGGATTCTGTACTTGGACCTGACAAAGCCATCGTCCAGGCAAATGTTACTTTGGATTGGACGCAAAGAGAAGTCACTTCTCAGACTTTTGATCCCACTCCTTCTGCCATTCGTTCTTCGTCTGTTAGCTCAGAAACCTACACTACTAATGGAACCACAACGGGTGGGGTTCCTGGAGCAACCAGCAATTTACCCACCCCTGTTGCTACAACAACCGGTGGAAGTGGAACAACCAATTATCAAAAATCAGATACCACCACAAACTACGAATTAGCCACTACCCAGTCAAAAGAGATTATTGAACCGGGTCAAATCAAACAAATTTCCGTTTCAGTATTGGTGGATTCAATCACTGATCCAACTCAGTTAAATGTGTTGAAAAATGCTGTTTCCGCAGCAGTTGGAATTGATACCACGCGTGGAGATTCCTTGTCAGTCGAATCAATCGTTTTTGATCGAACCTACTACACAGATCAAGTTGCGGAAATGGAGACTGCATCAAAAACAAGTACCTATATTAAATACGGAGAAATAGGTGGAGCCGTTTTACTCTTCATCATTTTGTTGCTTTATGTTCAAAGGTTGCTAAAAAACTTAAAATTAGCCTCCAATGACGCATGGGTACCTGTAATGAAAAATGTTTCGGATAATGCATTGAGAGCTCCAACAATTTCTCCAATGATCTCTCCGACCATTCCAGTGCCACAAATGGCTACCATCGCTCCAGTAATGGAAATGCCAACACCTAAACAGAAAATTTCTCCTGAAGACGAACAGATGCAAAAGGTGATGACTCGATTAAGTGAGGATTCTCCTGCAAGCGTCGCCGAGATCATTCAGCTCTGGTTGGCTGAGGATGAGAAGTAGACATGAGTAATTACGCGACCGCGACTGGACTTGAAAAAGCTTCTGTATTACTGCTCAGCTTGGGTGTAGACAATTCCTCCAAGGTTTTGCAGTATTTGGGTGAAAGTGAAATCGAACGTGTATTAATGTCACTTTCAAAAGCTTCATCTATTGCGCCTGAGATACGAACTATTGCATTGCAAGAAGCTTATGAACTTGCACAAGCCGGAACTGGACTTCATGGTGGTGGTGTTGAATATAGCCGTCAGCTATTGGCACTCTCGGTTGGTCCGCGTAGGGGAGCAGAAATCCTTGAAAGAATTTCTGCACACCAGACATTATCTTCATTTGAAATGCTGCGCAGCGCTGATCCCTCGCAGGTGGCATCACTGCTTGAAGACGAAATGCCTCAAACCATTGCATTGGTTCTATCCTATTTGGAAGCCAAAGTGGCTGCTGATATCTTAACCTCCATGCCAAAAGACTTGCAGATTGAGGTTGTGTTACGCCTCGCAGGAATGGATCGAGTTTCTCCACAAGTAGTGCAGGTAGTCGAAAAAGATCTAAAAAACAAATTGTCCGGTGTAATGAATGAAGCTGATTTTAGAGCAACAGGTGGGGTTTCCTTCTTGGTGAAAATGCTTAATCAGGTTGATCGTGGAGTACAAAAGACAATTTTTGAGGCTCTTGATACTACCAATCCAAAATTGGTTGAAGAGATTCATTCAAATATGTTCACCTTCGATGATCTAAGTAAATTGGATGAAAAGACAATGCAGCGCGTATTGCGTGATGTGAGTAAAGCTGATTTGGCACTTGCTTTGAAGGCAGCAACCGATAAATTAAAAGATTTGATTTTCCGCTGCTTATCTGAACGTGCACGTGAAAACTTACAAGAAGAAATAGAAATTCTTGGTCCTCAATTGGCAAAGAATGTTTACGCATCTCAACGACGGCTTGTTGATGCTGTTAGAGCTCTTGAGGAAGCCGGTGAAATCGTGATTGCTGGTGGTGGAGAAGATTATGAGATCATCCAGTAGCATTATTCGAGCCGGAGAAGACCTTACAGGAATGAAGCAATGGGCTCCTGTTGAATTTGAGCAGGATGAATTGTTCTCAAATGAAATGATATATGCCAGTGCAATAAATTTCTTTGGTATCAAGCTGGGTGAAAATAAGGAAAAGAAGAATAATCTTGCTAAAGCAAGTGAGGGCGAGATTGCTTTTCAATCCTGGCAGCCAGGTGAGATGAATTTAATAAACTCAAATATTGCTGAAGAAAACCCAGCGACGACGAGTTGGGCTCCGTTTTTAGAGCAGCCAAATCCGCGTAAGATTGCTGATCAAATTATTCTTGATGCGAAATCTCAGTCTGAAGAAATTATCAATACTGCAAATGCGACAATCGATCAAATTAAACAAGAAGCCTACAATAAGGGAATTGAATCCGCAAAAGCAGAAATGAGTGAATCGTTACAAGCAGCAGCGTCAGTTATTAATGTTGCCAGAGAATGGCGTATAGATATGATGAAACAGGCAGAGCCAATGATCATGGATTTGGTTAAAAAAATGGCTCAAAAAATGTTTGGTGATGGAGTTCAATTGGATAATGCTGCTTTGCAGCAGCACTTTGCTTCAGTTATGGAATCTGCTCGTTCACTTGGAGATCTACGTATTTATATGAACCCCGCTGACGCCAGGTTGCTTGGCCCGGATTGGAGAGAATATCAGGCTTCAATGTTGGGAAATAAAGTGGAAATTGCATCCAACGAATCAATTAAACAAGGCGGTTGTTATATCCAGGGCGAATGGGGAACTGCAGATGCATTGGTAGAAACACAACTTGCTGCAATTCTTAATCAGTTTTCTGAAGTTGAAGAACCTGAAAAAGGAGACGATTAATGCAAATTGAACTCCCTGATATTTCTCGTTATTCAACCGCACTAAATGAAGTTAGCGCTACGCGCAATTCAGGTAAGGTGGTTCAAGTGTTGGGATTGACAATCGAAGCAATTGGTTTGGATTGTCAAATTGGTGAAGTGTGTTTGATCACCACCAACCTTGGTGTAACGATTATGTCGGAAGTCATTGGATTCAAAGAGGAGCGGGTTTTGTTAATGCCCCTTGGAGATATGCAGGGGATTCAACCTGGTAGTACTGTTTTTCCAATTTCTAAGTCATTTAAAGCCCCGGTGGGTACTGTTTTATTAGGTAGAGTATTGGATGGTCTTGGAAGGCCAATGGATGGCGGACCGTCACTTGATACCGTAAAAAAAGTATCTACATATGCCATTCCTCCTCATCCATTAGAACGAGCTCCAATTACAAGTCCTTTGGTTACGGGAGTCCGTGTTATTGATGGTTTATTGACCTGTGGTAAAGGGCAACGTATGGGTATCTTCGCTGGTTCAGGTGTTGGTAAGAGTACTTTACTGGGTGCGCTTGCAAGAAGTTCCCGTTCTGATGTCAGTGTAATTGCTCTGGTTGGTGAACGAGGACGTGAGGTCCGAGAGTTCCTTGAACGCGATTTAGGTCCGGAAGGTTTGGCAAGGTCGGTTGTAGTGGTTTCGACTTCAGATCAACCAGCTTTAGTCCGTTTAAAAGCTGCTTCAATTGCCATGACCATCGCAGAACATTTTCGTGACTTGGGAATGGATGTAACTTTCTTAATGGATTCTGTTACTCGTTTTGCCATGGCACAACGTGAAATTGGTCTGGCTATTGGTGAACCTCCTGCTTCAAAAGGATATACTCCTTCCGTTTTTGCATTATTACCGCGGTTGTTGGAAAGAGCAGGGGCTGGAAAAATT
>PNNU01000254.1 GCA_013824385.1 Anaerolinea sp. | reverse complement strand
AACCCGTTGGCCTTCTCGTTGGAGGAACCTTTCACTCTGCTGATGGAGATGCAGCGGGAGTACTATCGGCTGCCACCGCTGCAAGCGGAAATATGGCGGGACAACCGCTGACCTCCAATCAAGGCCCCGCTCTCGATGGGCTGACCCTCGTCTCGGGCGTCTATGACATTGGAGCTGGACGATTAAACGGTGGTGTCTTGACCCTTGACGGACCGGGTGTTTTTATCTTCAGGGCATCCAGTGACTTTATATCCTCCGGCTCGATTAGCTTCATCAATGGGGCCAGAGCTTGTGATCTGTATTGGCGCGTAGATAGCCTTGCCACAATCAACGGCAGTACGTTTGCAGGAACAATCATCGCGGGAACAGGTGTTCATTTTGGCAACAGCGTCACCCTGGATGGTCGAGCTCTGGCAATCAATGGTGATGTAACGCTTGATAACGACACCATCAATGGTCCAAGTTGCGCAGCAGCAGCTGCTGCTGCCGGCCCCAGTCTTCCTGACAATCCCCAACCTGAGAGTGGTTCAACGGAAGCTTTCGTTGGTACTCAAACAGCATTGACTGCCACTGCAGTGTCAAGCAGAGCTGGTGTGCCAAGTACGGGTGGTGCCCCACTTCAAGGTGATGGTTCAGCCTTATTACTGACTAGTATTATCGGTTTGAGTGTAGTGGCCCTTTTCTTTGCCATTCGAACACTTCGCCGCATCTTTGGCTCGAAGTAATAAAGCAGATTGCGAGTGATTAAGTTCGTCATCTACTTTCGAAGACAATTATTCCTCGCGCTTGGATTATTAACCATAACCTTGTTCGTAAGTTGTGCGCAACATGAGACGTGGAAGGCTGAGTTGTTGCCTTCAGCGTCTCATGCAATTTTGGTTCAGAACCCTTCGCAAAGTCTTAACGAGGTTGCTAAACAACCTTCGCGAGAACCAATAAAAATGTTTGGAGTTACCACGACTCCAATGTCACCTCCAACCCCCACGCCTTTACCTTCGATTCTTGGTGCAGATTATGATCCAGCGATTGATCTTCATGCGGGTCCTGTGCCTTTGCCTCTTGATATTCAAATTCCAATTCTTGACGTTGACGCCCCCATGCTAGCTGTCGGTCTCACCAAAGACAACAACATGGATGCCCCGAAAGGTCTGTATGGAGATCCAAACTGGTCTTCTGCCTTCTGGTATCGCGGAAGTGCCATCCCCGGAGAACCAGGCACCGCCACCATCGCTGGTCATGTGAATGGGCTGCTTGGCCAACCCGAGACTTTCGCACGGATCAGAAGACTCAAACCAGGAGACTTGATCATCATTAAAAATAGTAACTCAGATACCACGCTGTATTTTGTAGTTGATGAAGTCAAGAAATATTCCATTACTGAGTTAATTGAACCGGCGATTGCCGATAGAATCTTCGGTGGCAGCGTGGGTTCCGATGGTCAAACTCGACTTACTGATGGAAAGTCTCACCTTACACTTATTACTTGTACCGGAATTTACACAGATGGAGAATTTGACCATCGCATCATAGTTTTTTCAACCCTCCGATAACAACATGATTCTATTTCAAATAAATTTCCATTTATAGAAAAATTTTAATTAATTGATCATTTTTTGCTTATTCAGATAATTAACAGGTTGTATTAGGGACAAAGGTATACCCAAAGCCGTAGGATGTTACTGTAGCAACAAAGTATCAACATGCAGGAGGCTACATGGGACTAATTAAAAACAACGGACATGATCCAAAAGCATCAATACTCATCCAACCTAATATCGGCTTGGAAAGTGATGTAAGGTTGCCGATCATCAAGATTCTCAACAGCACCCTCTCGAATGAAGCCGTATTGGCATTAAAAACCCGGAACGCCCATTGGAATGTTAGAGGAGCAAATTTCTTTGAACTTCACATTCTATTTGATACACAATATAAACAATTGAACGATATTTCAGATGAAGTTGCAGAACGAGTGAGAATGGTGGGTGGAATTGCCATAGGCAGTTTCGCTGAATTTCTTGCTCACACACAACTTGAAGAACGCCCTGGAGAAGTACCGAATATTCTTCATTTATTGGCAGACCATGAAACCATCATCCGCTATCTGCACGACGATATCAGAAAATGCAGTGATGATTACGAGGATGAGGGAACTGTAGATTTATTGGTAAGTGTGATGCGTATCCATGAAAAAATGGCATGGATGCTTCGATCCTATATCGAAACTGAACAGTTTCACGGCGATAGCCAGAAAAGGAATAATTAAGATGAATGAAAAAGAGTTTGAAACTAAAATGGAAAAAGAAGGTACAAAAGTCAAAAACAGCGTTGAATCGATGGCTGGCGATGGAATCGCTCAACTTAAAGCTGGGTACGATGAATTTAAAGGGACAGTAAAAGAAAATGTAAGTGAGGCTGCCCAAACCATCAAAAAAGAAGTGAACCACGGAATGAAACAATATAACAATAAAGCGCAAGAAGTTGCTAATCGACTCCCCTTCGATCTCAACCATAGTATTAGAAAATACCCCTGGGTTGTGATCTCACTCGGCTTGGTTTTTGGATTTATGCTTGGGGTTTTACTCAAACCATCCCGTCAATAGAATTAACAGTATATACATTTAGCTTCACCATAAGTTATGTGTAATAGAAAAGAGGTTTTTTATGACTGACTTTAGAGAAACAAGAACTTCACAACATGAAGCTGGACGTACTCAGCGAATAGCAACTTTCAAAGCAACTCAATTAATTTGGCTAATCCTCGGAGTTATTGAAGCAATAATTGCATTACGCTTCGTTTTCAGATTGATTGGCGTCTATGCAGAAAATAATTTCGCCAGCTTTATTTATGGCCTATCCAATATCTTTGTAGCACCCTTTTTATCCTTAACCAGAGCCCCTGCTTCCGGGAATATGGTGTTCGAATTCTCATCCTTGTTGGCAATGGCCATTTACTTGCTGATTGCCTGGGGTATCGAACGCATCGTGTATGTGATTTTCTATCGTCCTCGAGGACCAGTCAGTGTCAGGCAGACCATTGTAGATAATCATACCAATCAACAATCTGCGCCAGGTTTACATCAGACGACAACTACTCATTCTCCCACTGGTACACAACAAACAACAGTGAATGAGACCACCCATATTACCCCTCCCGGTTCAATTTAGTGGTGGTTAGTCAAAACCACCGGTTGTATTGGTAATGTACGAAGCCGGTGGTTTTGTTTTTTGCAAATCGAGAAGATCACTTTTCTTCCCTTCGGGAAAAAAGTGATTTGAAAGGAGAATAAATGAGACTGTTCAGTTTTCTAGTATGGCTAACCACCGGCGCCCTGGTGGGTTGGTTGGCCAGCAAAATGGTCAGTGCCGAAAACATGCGGAGACTAAAACAAATTCAGGATTTAGAAGATTCTGACTAATTAATCTCGGATCATTTTCTATGTTCCAAAAAATCAAGGTTTTAGAGTGCTCAACACTCATGAATGGAGCAATAAATGGGACAAAAAGGTGCAAATAAGAAAAAACCAAGCCAGAACAAGACCAAAATCAAAGGGCATAACGACCCTTCTGGTACAGTATCATCCGCATTACGCGATGCAAAAAACCAACCGGCTTTGGTTCGAGAGGCAGATAAAGGTACTTTGAACAACGATTCTGGCTCAAAAAAGGGCACAAGAAAATAGCAGCAAATAGGAACCCAGGCGGATTTTAGCCTGGGTTCCAACTTTCAAATAATTAATAGGAGTTCACAATGGAATTACTATCCTGGATTGTAGTCGGATTTATCGCTGGTTGGTTGGCAGGATTGATGACGCGCGGCAGCGGCTTTGGCTTGATTGGAAACATCATCGTAGGTGTTGTTGGCGGGCTATTAGGTGGATGGATTGCAACATCGCTGCTCCATATTGGCTCAGGTATGAGTGGGATTAATTTGGGGTCAATTCTGATTGCCTTTTTAGGCGCAGTTGTGCTCTTACTGATACTACGATTGTTGGGTCTTGGAAGACATAGATAACCACCGCGTAATTTGAGTTGGCATCCCTGGATTGATACTGAAATAACACAAACGGTATTGTTCAGGGTTTTTATTAGAAAAAAATATTGTTCATCTTTATAAATTTGATATCTGTTTTTCGGTTATGTTGGCTCAAATCGAACCTTAAAGAAGATTTTTCTATTTTGGAGCTTGGAATAAATACTTTTTGCAAAACCATTTTTACATCACAAACGAAGGACAGATGATGAATCACCTCATAAAAAACAAACACCTTTTACGCGCGAAACTTATTTTTAACCCGAGTGCTGGAGCGGCCAGAGCACATCCGATTGAAATCGTGGATATCATTCACGAACTACAAGCCCAACGTATCGTCCCGGAAACTTTTTTAGTTGAACCTGACTGCGATCTTGATGGTGCAGTGAAGCAGGCGCTTGATAAAGGATTTCGCTTTTTTGTGGTTTGTGGAGGTGATGGCACCATTTCGGCAGTGGCAAGAATTCTTGCCGGCACCGATGCCACCCTCGGCGTCATTCCAATTGGAACACAAAACAATGTACCCTTAACCTTTGGAATTCCCGATGATATACCGGCGGCTATTGCCCTATTACGAACCGGCAAGCGCGTCAAAGTTGACCTCGGCAAAGCCACTTGCGGAAAAATAACTACCACCTTTCTGGAAGGAGTCTCGATAGGTTTGGTGGCTGAGCTTTTCCCTTCAGTCGATGATATTCAACATGGAAATTTAAACAGAATTGGAGATTTCTACAAAACATTGACATCGTCTCCGCCTGCCGAGATTAACATTTTTCTGGATAAAAAGAAAGAATTGCACAATTTGGGGCATGTTGTGTTGGTAACCAATATGCCATTTGTTGGTTTTCACTACCAAGTCAGCCCCGCAAAATCTTTTCGGGATGGTTTTTTGGATTTAATTTATTTTGCAGATCTGACTAAAATGGAACTATTAAAGTACATTTTTATGGGGATTGGCATGGATAGGCCAGAAGATCCGCGTATTCAACATTTCAGAGTACGAAAACTTGTTATCAATACAAATCCTGCTATGAACGTGATGGCAGACGGCGCCGACCTTGGAACCGGTCAAGTAATCATAGAAGTATGGCACCACGCATTGTCAGTGATTGTAAACCCGTCAGTATTACATAGCCCAATCATAGCTGAAAAAGTAACAGAGTGATGCTAATGCAATGAGAAATTTACCTGGTATCAAGATTACTCACAAACGATCTCGTTTCACTTTATGGGTCAATCGCCATAAGCCATCCGTCCGACTCATGATTGTTTCACTTGGACTAATTCTTATTATTCTTATTGTGCCATCTCATATTAAGAGATACTTCTGGGATGGACTGGTCAAACAAAAATTTCTTGCCGCCATGCTTCTAGGGTTCTGCATTCTTGCAATTTCATTGATATTATCAGCAGGTCAACGTTTGGATTCGTGGATATTTTTATTTCTTAACGTCCGCGGGCATCGTCCGCTATGGCTGGACCACACGATGTTTTGGATAACCCAGCTTGGCCATGCATTC